>JAFDHL010000291.1 GCA_019308785.1 Deltaproteobacteria bacterium | reverse complement strand
TTTTGCCGGGGTGTTCAAGACCAAAACGCGGGATGAATGGGCCGCCGTCTTTGAAGGGAAGGATGCCTGTGTGGCCCCTGTACTCGATCTGAATGAGGTGGCTCAGCATCCCCACAACCGGGAAAGGGAGGTTATTATTGATATAGATGGGGTGCCTCAGCCTGCACCGGCTCCTAAGCTTTCGCGGACACCTGGAAAGGTAACCAAGGCAGGAGGGCTGAGGGGCTCTGATATGCGGGAGATCTTAACGGAACTGGGATATCCAGAAGAAAAAATTAAGGACCTTCTTGAAACAGAGATCGTCGAACAAGTAGAGTAAACGAATTGAAAAGGCCCGGGATATGGGAACTCACGAGGAGAAGAGTTTAGGCCGCGCAGTCCGAAGGATCACCCGACAGCTTTAGAAGGGCATGTTCCAAGGCGGGCAATAACACAGAAAGATTGTCCTTAACGCCTCCGGGGCTTCCGGGGAGGTTGATGATGAGGCAGCCGCCTCTGACGCCGACCTTTGCACGGGAAATCATGGCGTGGGGTGTCTTTTTAAGGCTGGCTGTGCGCATGGCCTCTGCCATCCCCGGAACCTCATAGTCAATAACATCTGCTGTGGCCTGCGGTGTTAGGTCGGTGGGGCTGAGGCCGGTCCCGCCGGTGGTAACGATCAGAGACAATTTGTCCCTGTCAACCCATCTAAGGAGTTTTTCTGCAATCTGCTGACGTTCGTCAGGGACGATTTCCTTTATAAGGACTTTGAAACCTTGTTCTTCAAGGATACGGACGATGATCTCGCCGCTTTCATCCTTTCTTCGTCCCTTTGAGCCCTTGTCGCTGACTGTCAGAACGCCGGCCTTGATTTCTATATCCATTCTGTTTGCACCCTATCAATCTTTTTCCTGTGCAGCTGCGATGATTTTTTCAGCTAGCTGAGCGGGAACCTCTTCGTAATGGGAGTGCTCCATCCGAAATGACCCACGACCGCCGGTTAGGGAATTGAGGTCCAGGGCGTACTTCAGGACTTCGGCCATGGGAACGCGGGCTATGATAACCTGGTATTTGCCATGGCTGTCCATACCGAGGACTCTTCCGCGTCTACCGTTCAGATCGCCCATCACGTCTCCCATAACGTCTTCAGGAACAGTGATTTCCATTTTCATGATGGGCTCAAGCAGGGTAGGGTTCGCATCCTGAATAGCCTTTTTGAGACACATGCTGGCCGCTATTTTAAACGCCATTTCCGAGGAATCCACGTCATGGGATTTGCCATCGAAAAAACGCACCTTCAGATCAACAACAGGGTAGCCGGCAAGTATCCCTCTCTGGAGGGCCTCCTGCAGACCTTTTTCCACAGCGGGCACAAAATTGCGGGGAACATTCATGCCTGACAGATCTTCATCAAACTCAAATCCCGCATCCTTTTCCAATGGGGAGACATCAAAATGAACCTCGGCAAATTGCCCCCGACCTCCCGACTGTTTTTTATGTCGGTAAATGACTTTTTGAACCGATTTTTTAATAGTTTCTCTATAAGGTACTTTAACGGGATTCAGGTTGACCTCTACGCCGAATTTTCGATTCAGCTTTTCACATGTTGCTTCCAGATGTATCTGACCGGTGCCGGATAGAATTATTTCGGATGTGGTCTGATCCCTTTCTAATCTGAGGGTAGGGTCCTCTTCAAGGAGTTTGGCTAAGGAGGTGAAGACCTTGTCTTCACTCCCCTTGACTTTTGCCTCGACCGCATAGGATATGACGGACGGTAGCGGATCAGCCGGTTTGTAAATAATGGCATCATTTGTCGAACACAGCGTATCCCCGGTAGATGTTTCTTTCAGCTTGGCTATGGCAACAATATCTCCGGGTCCGGCCATTTCTAATGGCTTTTGTTTTTTGCCTTCCATGATAAGAAGCTGTCCGAATTTTTCCTTGGCGTCCTTGTTGACATTGTAAAGGCCTGAATCCGGTTGAATCGTGCCGGAAAAGACCCTTAGAAGCGAAAGTTTTCCTGCAAAAGGGTCAGCAACGGTTTTAAAGACAAGGGCAGAAAAAGGCCCATCGGTTGTAGGCGACCTTTCAATTACTTCGTCACTCCCGGATTTGGTTCCTTCCTTGGGCTGCCTTTCAAGAGGGGAGGGGAGTCCTTCAACAATCAGGCTCATCAACTGGGGGGCACCCATGTTTAAAACAGCTGAACCGCAGACCACAGGAATGACTATCCGTGATTTGATACCCAGCATGAGGGTTTCTTCTATCTCTTGGTCGGAAAGTTCTTCCCCTTCAAGGTATTTTTCCATAAGGTCGTCGTTGGCTTCGACGATGTTTTCTATCATCTTTTCGCGCCATTCTGAGACAATGTCATTCATATCGGCAGGTATATCGGCGCTCTCAAATTTTCCGCTTGCATCTTTGCTGTACATGTAGGCCTTCATTTTGATCAGATCGACCAGGCCTGAGAACTTGTCCTCTGCGCCTATGGGGAGAAAGACAGGGGTGGCTTTTATCTCGAAGGTTTTCGAGACCTCTTCTACGATCTTGAAGAAATCAGCTCTTTCTCTGTCAAGCTTGTTAACGAAGACTATTCTGGGGAGTTGCTCTTTATCAGCAAAGGCCCAGACCTTTTCCGTGCCAACCTTTACGCCGGCTGTGGCATCAATGAGCACAACTGCGCCGTCAGCCGCCTGAAGTGAGCACCTGGTGTCTGAAAGAAAATTATCATCCCCGGGAGTGTCAATAATGTTTATTATTTGCTTTTTCCAGCTGCAATGGTGAAAAGAAGTGCTAATGGTAATTTTTCTTTTAGTCTCTTCCGGTTCAAAGTCCAGATTAGATGTGCCGTCGTCCACCCTGCCGAGCCGGGTTGTGGCTTTACCATTAAAAAGAATAGCCTCGGCAAGTGAAGTTTTACCCGACCCCACGTGAGAGATGAGGGCTACGTTCCTCAATTGTTCAGCTTTTTTTTCCATATCCAAACCCTTTCCTGATAGATCTTAGGTTTCATATACCCATACGTGATGCTTCTGAGGCGATCAGTGACGCTTCCGATATCCCATGCCCTGATTGATTCCGGATGGATCATTAGGAATGGATTAACTACTTGGTAAAAAGAGTGGAAAGGCCAAAGTGAGCATCTTTACTTTATGTTCTCTGTACATGTTAAAAATCGGACCAGCAAGCGGTCAGAGATGTTGCCTGACCTCAATGTGACCTTGGAGGACGCTTCTATACCGCGAAGCACTAAAAAATAGTGTATCATTTCGCAGCAATCTCGGGGAGATTGGCGCAAACAGTCACGGATTTCCTTGCGATACGAAGGTTCGAAAGAACAGAAATTTAAGCTATTAAAGCTACATCATCAGTCAAATTAAAGTCAAGCTCAGAATACGCAAGAAAATTTTTTAATTGCCAATCGGACTAAAAATGTTAAACTTAATACTTTTTCAAATACAGTATTAAAGAAAGTCGGTTAATCACGGAGAATCAAGGAATCAAGGCAGTCTTGTTTTGTTTATTTCCGATCAAATAGGGGTGTTTATAGCGTA
>JAFDHL010000290.1 GCA_019308785.1 Deltaproteobacteria bacterium | reverse complement strand
GTTTTTCCTTGACATACAATATATTGTATCTACAATATTATACTTGTGGAATTCGATACGTCCTGTTTTTCAAATGATATAATATCGAAGTCCGGCCGTAAAAACACATAATTACTGCTTAGCGATTTTTGAGGAGAATGTCCATGGGTCAAAAGGGAAAAATTTTGGTCACAGAAGAGGGAAGCTTTGATTTAGACACCTACAGGTGGGATGATCACCGGTTTTCTGATCTCTTAGTCAGGGAAAACCCCATTAATACGGACCAGGCCATGGACATCAGCCGGTTTTTACGCGAAGAGATTGCCAAGATGGAGCTGCAGACCATCACCATGCCTGTTATCGAGAAGATTATTGAGGCCAAGCTGCTGGAATATGGGCTTGTCAAGACATCACCGGTTCGCATGAACAGATCCATTTTCATAAAAAACGGGCTGGTCCTTTCCGACAATGCCGAGAGGGTGCTGGAAAGGAGGTACCTTAAAAAGGATAATAGTGGCAGGGTCGTTGAGAAGCCTGAGCAAATGTTCAGAAGGGTAGCCCATCATATTGCAAAGGCGGAGAAAAATTACGGGGATGCCTCTCACGTTAAGGAAATGGAAGAAACATTCTATGAGATGATGACCGAGTTTAAATTCCTGCCCAATTCCCCTACCTTAATGAATGCGGGACGCAGGTTGGGGCAATTAGCGGCCTGCTTTGTCCTGCCCGTTGAAGACAGCATGGAGGGGATCTTTGATGCCCTGAAAAATGCGGCGTTGATCCATAAGTCAGGCGGTGGAACCGGATTCTCGTTTTCCCGCCTGAGACCAAAAAAAAGCAGGGTGGGTACAACCGGAGGCGTTGCTTCCGGCCCGGTTTCTTTTATGAAGATCTTTAATACGGCTACCGAACAGGTAAAGCAGGGCGGCACCCGCCGGGGTGCCAATATGGCCATTTTGAGAGTTGATCATCCGGACATTGAGGAGTTCATCTATTGTAAGAAGAAAAACAAGGAACTGAATAACTTCAACATATCGGTTGCCGTAACGGACGCCTTCATGGAAGCCATGAAGAATGAAATGCCCTATGGACTGGTAGATCCCAGGGATGAAAGAAAGGTTGGAGAGTTAAACGGTGCAGAAGTGTATGAGTCCCTGGTGAAACAGGCATGGGAAAACGGGGACCCCGGCGTCATCTTTCTTGACAGGATTAACAGGGATAATCCCACCCCGTATTTAGGTGAAATAGAGAGTACAAACCCATGCGGTGAACAGCCGTTACTTCCCTTAGAGGCCTGCAACCTCGGGTCCATCAACCTTGCTAAATATGTAATTGAGAATGATGAGGAACCTGCTATTGATTACGAGGGCCTGAAGGAGATTGTCTGGCGGACGGTTCGTTTTTTAGACGACACCATTGACGTGTCCAAATACCCCCTGCCGGAAATTGATAGAATGGTAAAGGGAAATCGCAAAATAGGTCTCGGCGTTATGGGTTTTGCAGACATGTTGTACCAACTGAGGGTGCCGTATAACTCGGAAAGGGCACTTGAAATAGCCGAAGAGGTAATGAGTTTTATTGAGAAAGAGTCCCACGATGCATCAAAATATCTGGCTGACGAGAGAGGCGTTTTTGCAAATTTCGACAAGAGCATTTTTAAAGGCCGGGATGGTTGCTCATACAGGAATGCTACCACCACAACCATTGCCCCTACCGGAACGCTGAGTATCATTGCCGGGTGCTCCAGCGGGATTGAACCACTATTTGCCCTCAGTTTTATTAGACATGTTATGGATAATGATGAGCTTTTAGAGGTGAATCCCTATTTTGAAAGAGTAGCCAAAGAAAGGGGTTTTTATAGCCGTGAACTGATGGACACCATTGCCAAAAAGGGAAGCATCAAGGATATAGAGGGGATACCGGAGGATGTAAAAGAGGTCTTTGTGACAGCCCATGATGTAACCCCCGAATGGCACATTCGGATGCAGGCCGCATTTCAGAAGTACACGGACAACGCGGTTTCAAAGACGGTCAACCTGCCGCGGGACGTTACGATTGAGGATGTGCGAAAGGTCTATAACCTGGCCTATGAATTGGGCTGCAAAGGGGTGACCATATACAGGGACGGGAGCAAGGAAAACCAGGTGCTTTCGTTTGCTGAGGATGGTAAGCAGGAAGATGTCTTCATGGCTGCTGTCAAAGAGCGGCCAGAAACCTTGGAAGGCTTCACCACCAAAATGGTGACCGGGATGGGCAACCTTTATGTTACGGTGACGGAGTACGAGGGGAGGCCTTTTGAGGTATTTGCAACTATAGGCAAGTCAGGGAGATCCACAACTGCCAAGACAGAGGCCATTGGCCGGCTGGTTTCTCTCGCCCTCAGGTCCGGGGTAATGGTGGATACGGTTGTGGACCAGTTAAAAGGCATTGGCGGGGAGCACCCTGTATTGCAGAAGGATGGGTTAGTCCTTTCCATCCCGGATGCCATCAGCCGGGTGCTTGAAAAAAGATATCTTCAAGATCAACCCACCAATAGAAAGCGCAAGTATAAAAACAGCCTTTTAGGCGAAACCTGTCCTGATTGCGGCCAGACCATCAGTTTTGAAGAGGGCTGCATGACCTGCCATTTCTGCGGCTTTACCAAGTGCGGGTAAGACCGTACCGTTCAAGAAATCTGATTCACCAATAGATGAGACATTCGGGGCCGCTACGCTCTTGACAGAATTGGGGTCAAACGATCAAATCTTTGCTGTCTATAAAGCCTTCCATCCTGGAAGCACTTTAGAAAATTCTTCCTGAAATGCGGGGCGTTTCAGGTTCATCTCTTTCACTTTTCGCCCGAAGTCTTCCCACTTTTCAGGAGTCTTTATCACGTCAACCCACATATGCCGAACCTTCGCCATTACCGCAGCTTTACGGGCGTAAGTCTTCCGGTCAAAACTGTAGTTGAGTTCACCAAGACCTGTTTTATAGAAGTTTAGGATCTCTTGCGGGTACATCTTTTCTAATTTATTGGCTATTTTGAGAATTTCACTTCCACCATAATGCGTGTTGGGAAAGCGGGTTTTTATCAGGATCGTTAGCACCTGATCGTACTCCTTGCGGAACAAATGTATTTTTAACCTTTCAGTATCCCATGTTTTTTCAAGTTTCTTAAGTAATTGCAGCTCGTAATCAGCCCACTCATTTTTATTGCATATTTTTTTAAAGGCTTTGTAATCCTTTAGTGTCAACATATCTGTTGCCTGGGCGAATTGAATTTCCAAATATTGTGAACGATTTCCCGACTCTTTTGCGCGTTTAGCAAGAAAAGAGCGAAGCTCATCCATTCGGCCTTTTGCTTTTTTGAGTCCTTTTTTGGCGATCTCGATGGCTTTTTCTTTTTTGCCCGTCTCCCAGTAAAAGGTTGCCAATGGAACGCAGTTCCAAGTATTTGTTATTATCGCCGATTTCACGATAGATGCGCCGAGCATGGTCAAGGGGCCAATTCCGGCCAATGTCTTCAAAACGTTCCGCAAGATCTCGACGGTCGTTTTTATCATAACAGGCAGTGTAGGCGACCTCATAAAGGGCGTCATCCAGCCCTGCGTTTCCACTTTGAATATAAGGCAAGACTTTATCAAGGAGTTCTCGACGATATTCCTGAGGGACCTTTTTTTTCCGCAGCTTTTCCGAGAGATCATAGAGCAGCTCTTCAACATGGTTCTCGACACTGTAATCCCCACCACCATATTCATCCAGTTCAGAAAGATCAAATTTCAATTCATTCCAGAGTGCGAATAGGGTCTCACCCTCGGAGATAGCACTTTCTTCGGGTGTCAGGGTTACGTGCTTTTTTAAGAATTCAAAACATTCTCGCCGTGTCTCCGGCCTTGACAAAGCAAGCTCTTTGATAAGCTTGCCTAAAACCTCAGGTGAGGCAGCTTTTATAAGTTGATCAAGGGGGTCTTTTCGTTTTTTCATTTTTTTTGCTTTGATCGCTTGCAATTATATTCCTGAATCCGGGCATGGCCTTTCGATCTTCCCATCCTGTATAATTAGATTAGAACTGGAAGGCCTAATTTGGGACCTAAATTTGCCACTTTTTTTCGATAGAGATAGTAAGGCCGACGCGAATAAAAAACCTTGCAAATGCCTGTGACAGAGGTTCTCGATAAGGCGGGAGGAGACGAAACCTGGAATGCCCCCGCTGCTTTAACAGAGAGTCAAGAAAGGAGCGCGGAACTGGGCAATCAAAGACTAAATCGCCTTGCGTGAGAGGAATATCGGGGCCT
>JAFDHL010000289.1 GCA_019308785.1 Deltaproteobacteria bacterium | reverse complement strand
TTGATATGTCTGACGTCACTTGATCTAACGGCTCGAATGTTGGCTTTTCATTTGTTTTAGATTGATTTCAGTCAAGTTTAGGAGTATTCAAGAAAATATATTCCTCAATAACAGCTTATTTGGGCAGTCTATTCGTGGGCAGATTTTAAGGTTGGAATCCCAGTTATAAGGATTTATACTTTTTTATATCTTTCCAAGACACCTATTTTCAGGTGTTCGAGCAGTTGCAAAATTTCCTCAAAATCATTTTGAAGATTTTTGATGTCTCTCATATTTTCAATGAGTCTATAATGTGATTGATCGCCTGTCTCTTGATTTAATATTTCTATAATAGCCTCCAAAGTCTTTGGGTAAGAAATTGCCGCCATATCTCTCCCCAACAACCTTGCGCTTGCACGTTCGTAATCAAAATCATCCACCATAATGTCAGATTCTTCATTATATAAGCGATTTTCGTTCCCTGCTGCCAAATAGTTTCGGATCAGTAATAACAAATCCTTCGCATCACTTTTTCGAAGAGGATATTTATCTTTCCATGCAATGATTTTCAATATGGCGAGTCCAGCTAAAGAGACAAAGCGTAATTCAAGTAGCGGATCTGTATTCAACCTCACTAATATGGAATGCTCATAGGATTCATCAAAACCAAGGACATTCATCTCCATTTCGTGCTCAGGGGGCCATGTGAATAATTCCTTTTGATTTGCGATTTTCCCAAAAGGAATGATATCAACAGGGAGGACATTTTCATATTTCAGCCTTTGAGTTTCTTTTGTTGATGTGAAGTTCCCCGTTTTTATTAAGCCTTCTTTAAGCCTCGAAAATTCTTCCCAGTTCGACACTTGGACGCCGAAGTCAATATCTCTAGTCGCTCGGATAGTGGGAATACCATAGCCAAACTCTAAAATGATATCTCTGGCTGTAGCACCGACCACGAAAAAATCAATAGACAAAGTTTGAGAAACCTTTGTTATTTCCTTAAAAATCTCTAAAAGGAAGCTATCAATCTTTCCCGATAAGTCGATTAACTGTTTGCTCATATATAATATCAGCCGTTTCGATATTCCTTTTATCGCCTGTGGCCAACAAATCGGCATAAATCAAAATAGGGGGCACTATATTTTTGTATTTCCATTCATATTCAAATTTCCAAAACACGTCGAAAACCTCAATGTTCCCTTTCGGGTCTTTTCGGATTTTATGTTTTAACATTAAATCACCAAGCGGCTGCCTTGTATAAATGGTAATCTTTTCCGGTTTCAAGTATTCAGTCAACATAGTTGCCGCAACCTCACCACCCCAGTAAGCCTGATATCCTTCAAGCTCATTACCTTTCCACCAGTAAAAAGTTTCAGCCCTATATCTGCCTATTAACTTTTTTGGTTTTAACTCTTCAGGATATGCATTAATCCATCGAATAAATAAATTATACTTATCGTTCAATCTACGACCACGTTTTCCCATTTCATTTAAATAACCCATTTGTCTTAAGTCCCTCAAAACCCAACCTACGGTACCCAGCGCAACATCCGCCTTTCCAGCAATTTCACGATATGTCGTATTTTCAAGGCCCTGATTGCATAATAGGGCAAAGATAACCTGTAGGCCTGTGGGCCGGAATGCGCGTGTTGCAGGCTTTAAGAGATCTTCTTCGGGAATCTTGTTCCCTTTGATGAATATGAATAAAGGGGGCTTATTGATGTACGCATTACCCGCTGTATCAATAAAGCCAATCTCATTTTCCTTCATCAAATCCGCGAGTTGGGGATTAACGTATCTTGTGACAAGAATTCTATCCACCTGTTGCCGGTTTAACAATCTTTGATGATGAATGACTCCAATCAATGTGCGTGTTACGTTTCTTTTCACATCAACAGTAAGTACCCACTTTTTGTCCTCCTGCCAAAAAAGAAGCTCTGCATCCGCTCCGTATAGGGTTTGTTGAATTGTAGCTTTTAAATTGGTCATTTTCTTAAAGGCATCTAAGGCTTTTTCTAGGATGTCTCTCTCTACATTTTCCTTTCTTATTTTCATTTTCCTGGCCCTGTTTTTGTTCATTATTTTGCAATGTTCATGAATAATGAACATAGTTTATTTGTGAACGAAAGTCAACAAATATCACTGCATTTATTAAAAAAAGCAATAATATTAACTAATAAAATCTTTATGTGTTCAGTTATATTATTTGTTCATTAAAAATGAACAAACTCAAAAAATGAACATAACTGTGTGAATTGGGGACATCCATCAATAAGTAACAAACTCAATCTATGAGTCTATAATTGCTTGCTTTAGCGATTCGCTTGCCCCTTCGCACGGCATACCCGACCCCTTGACCAGTCATACAAAGAAGTCTTGCCAAATCTGCCAATTAATCATTATGTGACTGTCCCCTTTTTCAGTATTTCATTATCATGTCAAATTATTTACTTAATTACGGACGTCCCCCACACACCAATACCATATGCAATCTATACTTTCTCGATATATCATGTTACAGATACTTATAAGGAACTCGGGTCGGTGGCGCGAAATGTTTTGATTTGATTCACAAATCTTTATGTGGATTGCTTAAAGGAATAAGATAAAGCACTTTATGCCTGACCAACAAGTCTCAAACCTCGAATATTTCCAATTTCGCGATCTTCACCCAAACGTCTTCATGGGAACCGCGAGTGACCGGTATGCAGGCTGGATCGGACAGATCTATTCCGGCCAACGTTATGCAGGTAACATAAACCGTCGCTCCAAGAAAATCGGCGGCAAGACTTTTGTGGAGGAAGTGCTTCCCGTGGAGAGCGTGGAAGAGTATTTCCGCCATTTTCGTATACTCGAACTGGACTTCACATTTTACCGGCCCTTGCTGGACAAAGATGGAAAGGCCACTCAGAATCTACATGTACTCAGGGCCTATACCCAATATCTCAATAAAACTGATCGCTTGATCCTAAAAGTACCGCAGGCCGTCTTTGCAAAAAAACTATGGCAGAAGGGCACGCATATTGAGAACGAAGAATATTTAAACCCGGAGGTCTTTACCCGCCAATTCTACGAACCCGCCTTGGGGGTTTTAGCTGCCTGGCTTGACGGATTTATTTTCGAGCAGGAATACCAACGCAAGCAGGACCGCCCTTCACCGAAAACACTGGCAAACGAACTGGACAACTTCTTTTCCTCCGTCCCAAAGGATACACGCTACCACGTTGAGATCAGAACCGACGCACTTCTGGCCGATCCGGTCTTTAATGTTCTTGAAAAGCACGGCGTGGGCCAGGTACTTTCCCACTGGACCTGGCTCCCGCAGCTTTCGCGTCAGTTCGCCATGTCCGCCAAGAGATTCCTGAACAAGGGAAAACAATGCATGATCCGGTTAATGACCCCCCGGGGCATACGTTACGAGGACGCCTACGCTAAGGCGCACCCTTTTAGTGCCATAGTGGACGGCATGGTGGACCCGCAAATGATAGATGAAACAGTCGATATCATGCGCACAGCATAGTGCCATAGTGGACGGCATGGTGGACCCGCAAATGATAGATGAAACAGTCGATATCATGCGCACAGCAATCGAGGATGACGTTCAAATCAACGTCATCATCAACAACCGCTCGGGCGGCAATGCACCTCTTATTGCGCAGAAAATTGCAAGACAGTTCCTTGCCGGACAATCCGATTAGTTCACAAATGCCAACACATAGGTTACCCGATTCTAATGGTAAAAAATGCCAGGACATGGGTTACCCGGAATAATTGATGAAAGTTCCCTATACTGGAAGCTGGTAATCAAAAAC
>JAFDHL010000288.1 GCA_019308785.1 Deltaproteobacteria bacterium | reverse complement strand
GACCGCTAATATTCTCAAGGTTAGCTATAAGACCCTCTTTTATAAAATTGATAACCTGGGAATAGGGAGGGAGCAGGCCTGAAAAGGAACAAAAAATATTCACCACAGAGACACAGAGGACACAGAGAACAGAGGGTAGAGAAAAACGAATGTACGCTCAAAATTGAACTGGGGTTAATGAAATGAATAAAAAAAGTGATCTTGTCTTATTCATTACCTTGACCCCACTAACCCCAACGCTTTAGCGTTGTTATACCCGCTATGCGGGTATTTTGAGAGTACATTCATACCGAGGAATTTTTTTGTGCTCTCAGTGCCTCAAGCGAAAGCGGGTGGTGAACAAATAACAAACTTACAATAGCGGTAATGCCTTTATCAGCACTTTCAAATAAGTAAATCATAACCTATTGATATGATTGATAAGTTATTTTCGGTTACAGTGCCGCAGCGCGGCATCACATAGCTTTTAACTAAGAAAATGTTAAGCATCATGGACATAAATGATCTCACACGGAAAGTTATAGGTGCTGCTATTGAGGTCCACAAGATTCTTGGGCCGGGCCTGTTAGAGTCGTCCTATGAGGAATGTCTGGCCTATGAGCTTAAATTAAGGAAATTTCTTTTCGAAAGACAAAAAGAACTGCCCATAGAATATAAGGGAGTTAAGTTGGATTGCGGCTATCGTTTAGATATTGTCGTACAAAGCAGGTTAATCCTTGAATTGAAATCGTGTGAGAGTTTGTTGCCGATACATGAGGCTCAACTCCTGACCTATTTAAAATTGACTGGCATCAAAGTAGGTCTGCTAATAAACTTCAATGTGCCAGTTTTGAAGGATGGAATAAAACGCATTGTAAATTAGTAGACCCAAATGTTCGTGGATGGACAATAACATTACAGATGCCCTATTTTTGCCCATCGTATCTCTCGATGGGCAAAAAAAGATTCTTCTCTGTGTCTCTGTGGTGAGATAAAGCAAAGGAGGTAATTACGATATGAGAGCTTCACCACTATTTTCACTACTGTTATTCCTGTTGAGCTTCGGCCTTTTGAGTGGATTTTCAATAGCGGAAACAGTAGCGCCCCACTATCTCATTGGACCCGACGACATTTTAAATATTTATGTGTGGAAGGAACCCGAATTGACCCGGGACGTTACGGTCATGTCTGACGGGAGAATTACCTTTCCCCTTATAGGTGAAATCATGGCACAGGGTCAGAGCGTAACAGGTCTAAAGGAGATTATGACCGAGAAACTCAAAGGCTATCTCGACGCCCCTGAAATCACTGTCATTATCCAGGAGAGTCGCAGCCGCCGCATCTATACCATAGGAAAGCTGTTGAATCCGGGCCCATATGCCTTGGCGAATGACATGACGGTCCTCCAGGCCCATTCCACTGCAGGGGGTATTGCTGAATGGGCCGATACGAAAAATATCCTGATTATCCGGAGGGAAGGGAAAAAGGAGACCCAGATTCGGTTCAATTATAAGGAGTTTATCTCCGGAAAGAGAGTTGAACAGAATATTCTATTAAAGCCATATGATACGATTGTAGTACCTTAAGACGATAGCACCACAGAGACACAGAGAACACAGAGGACTGAAGAAAGGGGAAAGGGGAAAGAGGAAATAGGAGACGGAGAGCGGGGACGGAAGACAGAGGACAGTGAGGCAGAGAACTAAAAGATTTATAAAGGCTTAGATACCGAATGGACGCTAAAAATCCCCGCTTGGCGGGGATTCCAGTGCTTTTCACTGGAATTAGTGGGGATCAGGGGATGGATGAAAGAAGCTCGCTTTTTTCATCCATTGGATGCACCCCACGTACATTTTGAGCCTACAATCATACCTCTGTTTTTCTCTGTGATCTCTGTGCCTCAAGCGAACGGAGTGAGCGGGTGTGATAAAAAATATGCGTTTGACAAATTCAGAAATTCAGGCAATTGAAAAAGCGATCTATTCGCTCGATCACGATGCAGCGATTTACCTTTTTGGATCGAGGGCGGACGATAGCCGGAAAGGTGGGGATATTGATCTACTTATTATTTCTAAAAATCTAACGTTTAGCGATAAAATCAAAATAAAGAAAAGCATTTTTGAACATATAGATGAACAGAAGATTGACCTTATTATCGCAAAAGATAATGCAGATCCATTTGTCCGTTTAGCTTTAGAACAAGGAATACGATTCGAATGAATATTGTCAAACAAGCTCTTAAAAATGAACTCATCACGTTAAAGAACGCAAGAGATATCCTGCAATACTCTTACGATAAATGCTCCTTGATTGGAGTAAAAACAGGGTTAACTTATGAAGAAATGGAAAGCTATGAAGCCTTGACAAGCAGGTTTGCGAGATTGAGCGATATCATTATTCAGAAAATATTCAGGTATTTTGATACACTGAATCTTGAATCGGCCGGGACCGTGCGAGACAGGATCAACCGCGCTGAAAAAATAGGTGTTATCGAATCCGCGGATAAGTTTGTTGAGATTCGCATTTTAAGAAACGATATCGCCCATGAATATAAATCAGAGACAATTTACGAGATATTTGAGCTGGTTCTGGAACTAACGCCAATCCTTTTAAAAAGTGTAGAAGGTATTTTAACATATTCTGAGAGGTATGTCGGATAAGGAAAGGATAAGCAGCCCTTAATTCCTGGACCTGTCGAAGATCCCGCTGGGCGTGAAAAAATTATCTCACACAGAGGCACAGAGAACACAGAGAAGTGATATACGGAAAGAAGGAAAGGATGCACACTCAAAATGTACGTGGGGTACATCGAATGGATGAAAGAAGCCAGCTTATTTCATCCATTCCCTGAACTCCACTAATCCCAACGCTTTAGAGTTGTGATCCCAGCCCTGCTGGGATTTTGACGGTTCATCCTAAACAACTAATTTTGTTTATTGCATCAAGCAGTTGGCACGGTAGGCAATAACACACCAGAGTTCCTATTTTTGCCCATCGCATCTTTCGATGGGCAAAAAAAGATTTTTCTCTGCTTGCCCCGTTAAATTTCTTTTTTCCTATTTAGCTGGGGTGTCCTCCGTGTCTCTGTGGTGAATAAAGTCTGTGCTTCTGAGGTGAGGATTTTTTTATGAAGCGAAATAATACTTTAACCTGCGAAAGCGAAAGGGTTTTTATCATGAAACTATCCCTAAAAGCAAAAACAGGTTGCTTTTTGCTGATCCTGCTCTTTGGCTTTTCGCCTACGGCTTTTGCGAAGTATCATTTTGATTTTACTCCGTCCATCTCCGTTAGTGAGGTTTATGACGACAATATCTATTTGAACAGTACTAATGAAAAATCAGATTATATCACCACGGTTACGCCGGGTTTCAACTTAAATATGGTCTCCGAAAAAAGTCATCTTGAACTCTCTTATGCGCCCGGCTTTGTCTGGTACGATAAGGAGGATCAAAATGATACGGTGAGACACTCCGGGACATTAACTTTTGGACAGGACCTGACACAACATTTTAGCTTTGACCTTACGGATACATATATCAAATCGGAGGACCCTCTTTAGGAGACCGAAGATGTGGAAG
>JAFDHL010000287.1 GCA_019308785.1 Deltaproteobacteria bacterium | reverse complement strand
GTCATCGGAGGGTTTCATTCCCCTATGGAAAGAGAGTGCCTGACAATTCTTTTGCGCGGCACACAACCGGTAATTTTCTGCCCTGCTAAGGATATCAACGGTATGCGAATCAAGAAAGAGTATAAACAACCCCTTGAGGAGGGACGGTTGCTTTTCCTGTCCCCATTTGATGAAAATCAACGCCGCATTTCCGTCAAGACCTCCCATTACCGCAATCTATTTGTCACGGCTTTGTCTGCTGTCGTTTTTGTAGCCCATGCTGGCCCTTCCAGTAAGACAGAAGCATTTTGCCGGGAAATTCTCTCCTGGCAAAAACTAATTTATACCTTTGAAAGTGATTACAACAAAAACCTCATTGAAATGGGTGCTCAGCCGGTAAACATGGACAATGTTTCTGAGTGGGGAAAAATGAGAAAAAATACGGTGAATATCGCACCAAACGGCTGATTTTGCACGGGGATAGGTGGTCAGCCCTTGACATTGGACAGAATGATCGTATCAATAAAAATTTTTTATTGTAGGAAACTCAATGATAAATGTCTCATGTCAAGGGCCGCTTTTACCACATTAGATTGAAATTAATTCATCGACCAAACCACCCCCTCCTGGCCGATTAAGTAAATCACCCTCAATAGACACAAACCGCTCTCCAGAGGCGGTTTTTTTGTGGACAAATCGTGGACAACTTTAGTGTTTTTTCCCTTGAAAAACTCAATATATTGTGGTATGATATTTGCATTCACAATATATTGAAAGTAATCAAAGGTCGATATTTTCTATTTTAATTAACCAATTGATAATAAGGAGAAATCTATGGCTCAAAAAAAAGAACGCGATCCCAAGAAAATCCGAAAGGTAATAAAACAAAAAGGTCATCCCTCCGGTAAATTACCGAAAGGGAAGGTTTTGCACCATGTTAAGCCAGTGGCCGAAGGAGGAAAAACCACCAAGAAAAACACGCGAGTAGTTAGTAAGACAAAACACAAAAAAATACATGCCAATAGACGAAAAAAAGGACAAATATAGAAATAGGCAAAACAAGAGGCCTGGTATGTCAGCCGTAGAGAGGATTCCCAGAACTAAAATCAAGGACATCACGCGTCTACTCCTTTTTGTCCGTGCCGGCGGGCGTTGTGAGTTTGATGGTTGTAATGAATACCTTCTTCATCATCACTTAACCCTTACCGAGGGCAATTTCGCCCAGCTCGCTCACATCGTCGCTTTTAAACCGGAGGGGCCGCGTGGGAAGGTTGGTCCTAGACCGATGGACATTAATGACGTCGCGAATCTGATGTTGCTCTGTCCTAAATGTCACAAGCTCATTGATGATAATCCTTCTGATTATACTCGGGCAACACTTGAGAAATACAAACGGCGCCATGAGGATCGAATTTATCATGTAACAGGACTTGGACCTGATTTGAAGACCACCGTTGTTCAACTTAAGGCGAATATTGGCGGTCATCCAGTGGATATACCCGTTTCCCAGGTGACAGAGGCCATTGCTCCGCGTTACCCGACGGACCTACGTGGCTTTGTTATCGACCTCACTGGTGTCAGCGGAGACGATCAAGCCTTTCTTCAAACAGCGAAGCGGAACATAAAGCAGCGGATTGAGCTTCTATATGCTCCTGGTATGGACATTGAACGAACTCGGCACATCTCACTTTTTGCATTAGCCCCAATTCCACTCCTAATTTTTCTTGGAAGGCAATTGAGCAATAAAATCCCCGTCGATCTTTATCAAAGGCACCGTGTTACCGGGGACTGGACCTGGAAAACTTCCGAGGAGACTGTAGAATATGAGTTTCGCCAGCTACGAACCGGAACCGACCGGAGCAAGGTATCACTCGTCCTGTCTTTGAGTGGAACTGTTCACTTGGACGATCTTCCCTCTGAAATAGACGATGATTTCTACGTTTATGAAATCACTCTAAGCGATGCTACGCCAAATCCAACGTTCTTGCAGACTAAAGAAGATCTCAAGACTTTCAAAGATGCCTACCAGGCTTGTTTACGAGAGATTGCGCGTAACCATGGTACGCTTAAGGTAATACACCTATTTCCAGCTTGTCCCGCTCCAATTGCGGTTCTATGTGGGCACGAGCTATTTCCAAAGGTTGACCCTGGGCTACTTGTTTATGATTATGACAAAGCAAAGGGGGGTTTTAATTTTACATTGGAGGTTAATTAACTATGGATGAAGAAAAATATCTCAAACAAATCCTCGATTCACAGACGTTGACTTCTGACAGCGAGGAGTTAAAGGCCCTTCAGGAGCACCGAGCAAATGTGGAGAATTTGCTGCGCCAACATTTTAGCGCAGCCTCACCAACTATCCGTTACGGGGGCTCCAAGGCAAAAGGCACCATGATAAAAGAGGCATATGACCTCGACATAATTTCCTATTTTCCTCATGATGACACCACAGCTGGAGAGACGCTGGAAGACATATATAACAACGTTCAACAAGTACTATCGATTAAGTATTATGTCGAGCCGAAACCCTCTGCCTTGCGAATTAAGGATAACGATCCGGAAAGTTATGCCGTTGATTTTCATATCGACGTCGTTCCTGGACGTTACACTGATGACTCCAAGACGGACGTTTTCCTCTATCGATCATCTGGGGAAAAGAAAAGACTCAAAACAAATCTTGATGTTCATATTAACCATGTTAAACAAAGCGGTTCTACAGACGCAATCCGTCTTCTTAAGCTCTGGAGAGTCCGCAATGGCTTGAGAGTAAAACATTTTGTGCTGGAGTTGTTAATCATTGAACTTTTCAAAGGCAAGCGCTCTTCCAATCTAAGTGGTCAACTTGAGCATGTTTGGCAGCAGCTCAGCGAGAATAGTGATAAGATTTCGGTTCAAGATCCGGCCAATCCCACTGGTAACGATTTATCAGAATTACTCAACTCTGCCATTCGCCTAGAGTTATCGTCCGTTGCAGAAAAAACCATCCAGACTCTCAATGATTCCAGCTGGGAAGATGTTTTTGGCCCTATTGAGGAAAATAAGGAAGGCGCAAGAGGAGAGAGAATCGAGATTCTTAAGAAGGCTTCAGCGGCGGTTGTCACCCAGACAAAGCCCTGGTCTCATAATTTATGAGAAAACCCTGGCACAAGGCTAATTCTGCTCTTCTTAAGCAAATGGAGAGAGAAGTCCAGTCAACCTACCCCAACCTTCATTTTTATCCAGAGAAGGATCGCGTTTTCATCAGGGGCAGCTTTCCTATTATTTACGACGGAAAGATTCTTGATCGCTATTTAATAGAAGTTGAGTTACTTCCGGATTATCCCGAATCAATCCCAATTGTTCGTGAAACTGGAGGTCGAATTCCCAAGACATTAGATCACCACATTAATATTCCCGCCGGTGACATCTGCCTGTTCTTCCCGGATGAACGCTGGAAGATTTACCCACCGAATTCAACTTTTCTAGATTTTCTCAATGGTCCGGTACGAAATTACTTTATAGGGGAAAGCCTTGTTGAATTGGGACAACCATGGCCCTTTGGGCAATGGTCTCATGACGCTGAAGGTATAATTGAGTATTACAGTA
>JAFDHL010000286.1 GCA_019308785.1 Deltaproteobacteria bacterium | reverse complement strand
TTCTGAAAACCCGCCCGTGATTATGACGAGGTGTTTGACGCCGATAGAATCACATTCCTTCACAATATCCATGGTCTTTGATGCCGGAACAGCCGTAACAACCAGATCGATCCTGTCTTTTATATCCTGGAGGCGTGGAAAAACCTTGATTCCAAGGATTTCTTTAGAATGCCGGTTGACGGGATAGATCCGGCCCTTGAAATTCAAATTGACTAGATTTTCCAAAATGCGAAAATTCATCTTAAAGGGATTATTGGTAGCTCCCACGATAGCGACTGATTCAGGATTGAAGAAGCGGTCTAAGAAGTGATCTGTCTGTTTCATGGTTTTCCTTTTTATTCCAACACAACCAAAGCATCCACTGCCACAGGTTTACTGCCTGAAATGATCACCGGGTTGATGTCGATCTCTTTGACCTTCTCATTCTCCAGGCCAATTTGTCCCACCTTGATCAGTATGTCCGCAAGCATATCCAGGTCAGCCGCCTCCATGCCACGCACATCCTCCAGGATTTTATGTCCCTTGATATCTTGCATCATCTCTAAGGCATCACGCTTCTCAAGAGGGGCTACGCGAAAGGAGATATCCTTCAATATCTCGGTAAATATTCCGCCAAGGCCGAACATAACACATGGGCCGAACTGGGCATCACGTGTAAGCCCTATCACCAGTTCCCGCTTCCCCTTCACCATCTCCTGTACCAGAACGCCGTGTTCGACCCCTTTAGTCTCTGACATGATCTCTTCAAAGGCTGCCCTGGCCTCTTTGTTATTTCTGATATCCACTTTGATCAGGCCCTTTTCCGTCTTGTGGGCAATCTCGGATGAGCAAGCTTTTAAGACAAGAGGATAACCGATCTCTTGTGTTGCTGCTGTCAGATCCTTAACATCATCAACCAGAATTTCTCTGGTGACAGGGATCTGATATGCGGCCAGGACCTGCTTTGACTCATGCTCCGAAAGTGTAGTTCGCCCTTCCTTTAGTGCTCTTTCTATGATTTTCATTTCTTCCTCCATAGGTTTTTAATTCTGTTCCATACCATCCCGTATCTTTTTGTATTCCCAGAGCGCCCCCATGGCCCTGACAGCCCTGCCTGGTGTGGGATATACCGGTATGCCGCCGTCCTGTATCAACATCACCGCCTCATCCTCCCTGCCACAAAAACAGGCGCAGAGAATCGGCTTCCGATATTTATCTGGAAATTCCACGAACCTTGCACAGGCTTCTCTCATCAATTTTTTCATCAAGTCAATGGGGATATCAATGAGGTCCTCGAATAGGACTTTTTTATCCTGGAAGTGCATAGGCCCGAAGATACCGTAAAAAAGCATTCCGTCTATGTCAGGCATATCCAAAATCAAACACGGCAATTTCTTGAAGATCAAATCAAGATCGTAGTTCATGGTAATATCCACAGGATTCTTAGGTGAAGCTGTAAGGGGAGTCATGGCCCTTATTTTTTCCTGCGTTGTTTTATTAAACACCGGCACGTAAAGCCCGTGCCGGTTGCATTCATCGGCCATTGAGGTTCCAGGACCACCGGAATTGCTGAGGATAGCCATGTTGTTCCCTGCCGGTAAAGGCTGTTGAGCCAAAGCCAAAGACCAGTCAAAAAGATCCGAGAAGTTCTTGGCTCGCAGGATACCTGCCTGTCTGAATAACGCCCCATAGATCTCATCAGGGCCGGAGATAGACGCTGTGTGTGATGCACAGGCTCGGGAACCGGCCTCGGTACCGCCCACATAAAGGGCAACAATAGGTTTGTAGGGAGTGATTTGTTTAGCTAATTCAAGAAATGCACTGGGCCTTTTCAAACCTTCAATATATAGGGCAATGGCCTCTGTTCCCGGATCCTGGCTTAAGTATTCCAAACAATCCACCATATCAATATCGGCCTGATTGCCGACACTTATGGCCTGGCTAATTCCCAGACCTAATTTTTCAAAATAGGGAAGTGTCTGGGTGACATAGCTCCCGCTCTGGGAAATAATTCCTACCTTACCTGGCTTATATTTGCACGGGAACCAGGTGGTATTGAGGCTGATAGCCGAGTTGATTATGCCGATGCAATTGGGCCCAATTAAGCGAATACCATGCTGCTTACAGGTATGGATCAGCGCTTTCTGCATCTGTCCCCCTTTATGGCCCATTTCCTCGTAGCCTGCGGTGATGATAATTGCATGACGGATTCCCTTTTTGCCGCATTCTTCCAGGACTCCTGGTATAGCCGGATTAGGGATGACCATTACGGCCAGGTCAGCAGGTTCAGGCAATGAGCTGATGTTCGGATACGACTTGAGGCCTATGACCGTCTTCTCCTTCAGATGGACGGGATATACCTTTCCTTTATACCCACCCTTGACAATATTCAGTAGCTGAGCTGTGCCCACGGTCTGTAAGGAGTTTGAGCCCCCTAAAAAGACAATGGATTTGGGGTTCATCAATGTTTTGAGCGGGTTAGGTTGCATTATTTTCTATTGATTCAATAAGAAGGGTGCATAGATCGCGATCGAACAGCCATCGTTCTTGCGGCCCAGGTAGCCTCCTCCGGAAGCAAAAAAACGGGGATCCCATTATCCTCAAGCACCCTTTTTCGTTTCTCATATTCATGGTTCAGCCGATCAATGGCAATCCAGTACACAATAATCGGCTTACCAACCTTTTTCCTGATTTCTATTAACTTGTCATCCGGTGGAGGAAAATATTCATGGATGGGAAATATGGCAATAATAATATCGATATTTTCATCCATAGCCAGGGCCTCTGTCACACGACCGTATAGACCGGCCTCAAAACCGGTTGTTGTCAGGTCAAGGGGGTTCTTATATACCACCGAGTTGGTATTATTCATGATACGCCGGATATTTTTATCAGTATCCTGGGTAAATTGAGGCAGCTGGCATTTCCATTCCATAAGCAGATCGAAAACAATAATGCTTCCCCCGCCGGAGGGGGTCACCATGCCGACCCTTTCACCTTTATGTTCCCCCGCAACTGCCAGGCCCTTGCAAGCGCAGACCAGCTCCGCAACTGAGTCCACTTGAATCATACCGGCCTGTCTCAAAAGACCTCTGTAAATATCCGCCGAGCCGGATATGCTTCCTGTGTGACTGAGCGCCAATCGGTTTGCATCCGTGCTTCGGCCAGCTTTTAACATAATTACCGGTTTATGGGGAATCACTTTTGCCGCAGCAGAAATCAATTGATCTCCCCTTTCCGTACCCTCCATATAGATACCGATAATGTCAACGGTTTCATCCTGGTCCAGAAAGAGTAAAACATCAGCAAAATCTACATTTACCCGATTGCCGACGCCGATCCACATACCAATGGACATATTCTCTTCCAATGCCTTACGATAAATTGCGCCACCCACTCCACCGCTCTGTGTTATGATGGCAATATTGCCTTTATGTACCCTGAAAGGAAAAAATGTCGCATTTAAAGACAGGTTGCCGTTAATATACCCGGGTGTGTTGGGGCCTAACACGGCCAGATCTGACTGTTCCGTGATTTCTTCCAGTTCGCCTTCCAGCCTGCCGCCTTCTCGGCCAACTTCCCTGAAATTAGCTGCATAGGCTACCA
>JAFDHL010000285.1 GCA_019308785.1 Deltaproteobacteria bacterium | reverse complement strand
GGTTATCTTGCTGTCTTGCTTTTGTTGGACAGCATAACCATCTCATACAGAGCGAACGGTACATCACGCGGTTCGGCACCGTCGCATGATGCCTATCGTTATTGGATCTGTAATAATTTGAATCGAAGGTATTAAACAATGCCAAATCAAAAAAAGTTGAAAAATTTAATTCAGAGACTACGGCAACAAATGCCGGATCTTTCTGAACGATATCGAGTAAATTCATTGGGAGTTTTCGGATCTTATGTGCGTCAAGAACAACAGGCTGATAGCGATCTCGACTTGCTGATCACGTTTCATGAGCCGCCCAGTTTACTAAAGTTCATCGAGTTGGAAAATTATCTTTCAGATTTGTTGGGCGTCAAGGTCGACTTAGTTATGCAGAGTGCGCTTAAACCCAGGATTGGAAAACGGATCTTAAGTGAGGTTGTGCCATTATGACGGAGGATTTGGCCAATTTTGAGCCAATAATCCGCCGCATTCTTTTAGACTTTGATTAATGACATCTAAAGCAAGCCCCATAATGCGCTGCAGCTGGCACGCTAACGCGTGCCGCTGAGCTTGGAAGTTATATAGGACTGTTTATGGTCCGTATGGCCCTGATCCGGTCACCCACCTCTCCGGTAATAAGCTCAAAAAGGGGGAGGTCCCATTGTGCATGGTTAAAACCGCCTTTTCCCTCCCTTCTTGATTTTTCTTTCCTGGCCAGCACCTTTAACAAGAGGATATCTTTGGCACCAAACCGGGCCTGTTGAACTTTGTCTGCCATCTTGTAGGCAAAGGTAATCACGGCAATGGAAGTAACGGCGTTTTTGTCAGAGACATAATCCCTTATAGTCATGTCAACTGCGGCAATACGATAAAGGATTTCATCCGGAATATCTTTCAGAGCTGTTCTCTTATCGAACTCTCTGGAAAGCCATTCAAAGGAGTCCCTTCCGATAGCTTCGACAATGCCATTTTTATGTGTCATGACTTAAGCCGTATATTTACCTTTCTGATGTTGTTCTTGAAAAATCGCATGCCACCCCCTTCACTCACAATCCGTATAATCTCCCCCGGCCTGGTAACAACGACGCCGGAAAGCATCGTTACCGGCGTGTCAGTAAAGACATCCGGGATCAACGGCGTTGAAGCTCCGAGCATGACCACATCTCTGCATGACCGGGTTGCATCCAGAATAGCGTCAATGGTGTGGTTCAGGATTGATGTGGATGTAACAAGGGCAACCTGGCAATGGGGTAATTCTCTGATGGCATCCTGTTCCGGTAACAGATTCTCGTTTTGGTATTCAACCTGTTCAAATATTTTGAGGGATTTAGCCCGTTTTTTGAGCAGGGGAATGAGTGGCGCAAAATATCCGACCATACCCACCCTGTCGTCCGGGTGAAGTTTGAGATGTTCAAGTGCATCCCCTTCAAGTGCCCACTCCTTCGGGGTATTGGAAAGGGCATTGGAGGCAGCGAGGGCGACCGCTGATTCTATCATATCCGTTGAGTCAAAGAGGCCAAGGAGTTCTGAAGCCTGTCTTCCTGCCAATGGACGGAGACCCTTAAAAACATTACAGCCTCCAGTCAATTCCCTGTGAAATGTATAGGCAACCCCGGCCTGGCCATTATCCAAAAGTACCGTCGTGTATCCAAGACCGATGCGAACATCCGTCACTGATATATCTTTGGCCAGTGCAAGGGATCTCTCTTTGATTTTTTGTCTGATATTCATGGTATCTTTTCTTCTGTTATAGAGAAAACCGATTCAATACTTCAATACGTTGAACAGTTTTGAAGTTAGGAGGAACATATCATATTGTCAATGGCAAAAGCGTTTCTATCAAGAACAGGCAGAGGGCCTTGTGTAAAAGGTTGACATAACGGCTGTAATACATTATCATATGTGAAATAAATATTTCATATATGAAAAATAAAAACAAAAATCAAATGGTCCCGGCCTTGGCCAGAGGACTGAGGGTCCTCGAATTAATGGCCCGGGAAGAATCCGAGCTGACACTCAAGTCCATCAGTGAAAGGCTGGCAATCCCAATCCCTTCTCTCTGGCGGATACTTTCTGTCTTGCGGGAGAACGGCTATGTCATCTTTGACCAGGAGCAGAAAACCTACAGGCTCGGTTTTAAATTCCTCTACTTAGGCAATATCCTCTTAAACCGGATGGGCTTCCGCTCCCAGGCCAGAGGATACTTAAAGCGAATGGTTGAATTGAGCGGTGAAACCGCGGAACTGTCTGCAAGGGTTAAGGACCAGCTTATCTTGATCGACGAGATGGAAGGCCCGGAGGCGGTAAGGCTCTTTTCAAGGATCGGGAGCGCCTATCCGTATTTCCATGCCACAGCGCCGGGAAAGGTCTATCTGGCCCATATGACCGGCGAAAAACTCAAGCGTGTCATGGACCGGATGGGGTTGCCCAAGATCACAGAATATACCATTACAGACCTAAAAGACTTGGAAAAGGAGTTAAATGAGGTTAGAAAAAAGGGATACGCTGTTGATCGTGAGGAAATGAGGATGGGTGTTTCCAGGATTGCCGCCCCTGTTTACGATCATAAGGGGAAAATATCGGCCTGTCTCGGTGTGGCAGGGCCGTCCTTCCGAATCACCAACGATAACTATGAAAAAATCGGAAAGTGGGCCAGGAAGCTGGCACATCAATTGAGCGCTGAGTTAAAAGAGCAGACCGGCGCGAGCTGGTAACGCCGTGAGGTTCCCAATTTCACAGTCTTAAGCGAGGTAGATATGATTGAGACTTCTGACGAACAAAAAATCCTGTTAACCAACCTGAGAAGGGTTGTCAAAGACAAAATAGAGCCGATCGCCGGGGAAACGGATATAAAGGGTACGTTTAACTGGGATGTGGTATCTTTATTCTGGGATCTCGGCCTTCTGCAGATCATGCTCCCCGAAGCCTACGGCGGCTGGCCCCACAATCCCTGTCATACTCTCTGTCTTTCTATTGAGGAAATTTCTAAGGCCTGTGCGTCCTCAGCGCTCCTGTTGGTCATTCAGGCGGTTGGCAGCTTCCCTCTTATCTCAGCTGCCAATCAACAACAAAAAGAAAAATATTTCCCAAGGATTTCCCGGGGCCGGGAACTGATGGCGTATCTGGTGAGTGAACCGGGAGCTGGTTCAGACGTGCAAGCCATTTTGTGCACTGCCAGGCGATCTAATGGGAGCTATGTCTTGAATGGGAGAAAGGTCTTTGCCACAAACGGGTCGGTGGCCGGTCTCTATTCGGTGCTTGCAAAAACAGGGGAAAAGGAACTCTCTTTCTTTGTCGTGGAAAGGAACCAGGATGGTATTACCATAGGAAAGGTGGAAGACAAATGCGGATTCCGTGGAAGTAATACATCCGAGGTGATCCTGGAAGATGTCGTGGTTTCTCAGGAAAACCTTCTGGGAAAGCAGGGAGATGGTTTTACCATTGCCATGGCGGACTTTGACATGTCACGGCCGGCTGTGGCGGCCCTTGCTTTGGGCATAGCCGAAGGAGCAACACAATACGCACTTGTTGGGCATAGCCGAAGGAGCAACACAATACGCACTTGAATATGCCCTGAACCGTACTGCCTTTGGAAAGCCCCTGGTTGAACACCAGGCAATACAGTTTATGTTAGCGGATGCCAGCACACAGATAGAGGCAGGTCGGGGACTGATGGTAAGGGCGGCCCTCATGTACGATTCGGGAAAACCAAACACCGAATTGGCCTCCATGGCAAAGTGTTTCTGCAGTGACGCGTCAATGAAGATTACTACTGATATGGTCCAGATCCTCGGAGGATACGGCTATATAAAGGACTATCCTTTGGAAAGAATGTTCAGGGACGCAAAACTGACGCAGATTTTTGAGGGGACCAATCAGATCCAGAGAATGATTATTGGAAAAGAACTCATAAGGAGTGGGAAGGCAATTAATAACAGGTAGTTTGGAGGCAAGCAGCCTCTGATTATTTGAAATGGAAACTCATTATTAATTTAAAGAGGAGCACGCATCATGGACTTTTCGCTGACAAGGGAACAGGGTGACATCAAGAGGGCGGCCGGAGAATTTGCCAAGGGAGAGTTCACTTCTGAAAGGGCCATTGAATACGAATTGAATCATGAATTTCCGAAAGATCTCTATAAGCAGGCATGCGAACTAGGATTTATCGGCCTGAATTATCCTAAGGAAATCGGGGGGGAAGGCTTGGGCGTAATGGAAAACGTCCTGGTGGTGGAGGAGTTTTGCAAGGCCGACTCCGGTATCGGCATGGCGATTCACCTGGCATACCTGCCCGCAAAGATCGTGAAATTTTTCGGTACCCCCGAGCAGCATCGGAAATTCCTGAAGCCCATGATACAGGGGGATTATATTTCGGCCGTATCCTTCACCGAACCGGACCATGGAAGCGACCTTACCGCTATGGCAACGACCGTGGAGGAAAAAGAAGATCGCTTCATTATCAACGGCACCAAGATCTTTACAACCAATGCAGGCTACGCCGATTTTTTCATCGTCCTATGCCAGAATGACCAGGAGGCGAAACGGGGTCACGGCATGAGCACCATCCTGGTGGAACGTGATCCTTCCACGTGGCTGGGTGGAGAGTTTGAGATCAATGAAATTCCCAACAAAATGGGCATAAGGATGACATCCAGCGGGGAACTGGTTTTCAAGAACCTGGAGGTACCCCGTGAGAATCTATTGGGCGAGTTAGGTCGCGGTCTTTTAAACATCCTTGATTTTCTCGATGAAAGTCGTATCGAGATCGCGGCCCAGTCACTGGGCAATGCGGAAGGGGCGTTTTTAAAGGCCCTGAACCACGCTAAAGGTAGGAAGCAATTTAATCAACCGATCATTGATTTTCAGGGTATAGGACATAAGCTGGCAAGGATGTGGAGCCGGATTCAATCCATCAAATGGCTCACATATCAATCGGCCTGGCTCTGCGACCATACACCCCGCAAAATGGCCGGCACCATCCCTTTGTTAACCGCCAAGGAAGTCATAGACGATGCTATCACTGTGTTCGGGGGGTATGGGTATTTCTTGGAACAGGAAGTAGAACGGAGATACAGGGATAACCGCATTGTGGAAATGTACGAGGGGACGGTCGAGGTACAGTTGAACAACATGATCCGTATTTTAAAAAGACTGAACCCCGACTTTCTTAATGCCAGCCTCTTATAAGCTGAAGCCATTCCCAAAGCCTGCTTGCCGGGATTGACCGGGTTTCCAACAAATCCCCCCTTTAACCTTGCACACGTTTTGATCTTTTTGTTCTTACTTCTTCTCTGAATTCTCTTAGTTCCTTGAAAGTCCGCTTTATACTAATAACCGTATCTCGAGCAGTAGTCCTCAACTGGCCACGCTTCTCAGAAATTGCGGTAAGATGAGATTCAATTGAAGCAAAATCCTGCTCACTGAAGCGTTTTTTATTATTGGACACAAATTTTTCAAGCCGGTGAGAAAGTCTCCCCATCACGCGAAAACGGTTCAGTGCCTTTCTAAATTGTGCAACCATTTTTTTATATCTTTTGGCCTGGACCTTCAGTTTTCTAATCGATTCTACAGCCATTTTGCGATCTCTCTGTATTCCGGCCTGTCGTATTTTTTCAATTGTCGCATCAATCCGGGTAGAGGTATTCCTGATTCGAGCTGTAAACTGTGAAAATCGATCCACCCCCATTTCAAACCGCTCTCGAAACTTCGGAGCCTTTTGGGGAAGATTTTGAAAAAGCATCTTTATCCTCTTTTTTCTCCATTCCTGCCAATCTCTTTTTTCTTTGGGGATCGCCTGTACGGGGGCTGTCGGCTTTTTGTCAACCTCAACCTCCGTCATCTTACCTTCGTCAACCAGGGTCTTTATATCTTTTGCTTCCACTTCTACTTTACCCTCATCGACCGTGA
>JAFDHL010000032.1:43805-54238 GCA_019308785.1 Deltaproteobacteria bacterium | reverse complement strand
TTTATTCTTAACAGGAGGTTTCTTTTTATTGTATGACTTGAGTCAATGTCTTTTTCTTTATTTCCTGTACCCTCAGGGGTGTAACCCTTCAATGTTTTAATATATAACGTCCATTGGTAAATCAGTAAATGGCAATACATGATTGAAGGTCTTTACAGTTCGGCATTAGGGAACCGGCTGGGTGCCGGATGTGGAATCAATTATTCAAGGCAGTATTTGGTAAATTTTTCGTCGATAGGAACGGGATATTTTCCGTCAAAGCAGGCCAGACACAAATCCTGTTCAGGTATGTCTGTAGCCTTTACCAGGTTATTGATATTCAGATAGCCGAGGCTATCCAGTCCCGCAAAATCCCGGATCTCTTCCACTGATTTCCGGGCAGCAATCAATTCACCACTGGTTGAAAAATCAATTCCGTAATGGCACGGGAAACGATGCGGTGGGCAGCTCACAAGCATATGGATCTCACGGGCGCCTATTTTTCTCAGTGTTTTGATTCTGGTTCGCGCCGTTGTCCCTCGAATGATTGAATCCTCTATAATCAGTACTCGTTTGCCCTTTAATAAATCTCTAACAGGATTGAGTTTTACCTTTACTCCGAAATCCCTCATGCTCTGGGAGGGCTGGATAAAGGTCCTGCCTACATAATGGTTCCTGATCATACCCATCTCAAGTGGGATGCCGGATGCCTGGGCATAGCCGGTAGCAGCATAATTGCCTGAATCGGGAAACGGCATCATAAAATCCACGTCACGGGGGAATTCCTCGGCCAAAAGCTCCCCCTGTTTTTTGCGGAAAAGATATACGTTCTGTCCGAACACATTGCTGTCAGGCCTGGCAAAATAAATCAACTCAAAGACACATTGACTTTTGCGGGCCTTTACACCCGACGGGATACTTCGCAGGCCATTATTGTTGATGATCAATATCTCACCCGGTCCCATCTCCCTTATATATTCCGCTCCCACCAGATCAAGGGCACAGGTCTCCGAGGCCACAACATAACCGGAATTTATTTTTCCAAGACAAAGGGGCCGAAATCCATTGGGGTCCTTAACCGCAATTATGGTGTCCTCTGTCATGATAACCATGGAATAAGCCCCTTTGACCAGGGCCATGGTATCAATCATGGCCTGTTCCAGCCCTTTCTTAATAAATTTTGCCGTCAAATGCAGTACGACTTCAGTATCCATGGTGGTCTGAAAAATGGATCCCTTATCTTCCAGTTCAGATCTAATCTGGCGGGCATTCACCAGGTTGCCGTTGTGGGCAATGGCCAGGGACCTGCCCGAATATTGAATCCTGAACGGCTGGGCATTTACAAGCAGGGATGAACCCGTAGTGGAATACCGGACATGACCGAGGGCTATATGCCCCTTTAGCTTGTCTAAGACCTGCTCATTAAATATTTCCGGCACAAGCCCCATGGACTTATGCTCCACGACCCGCTTCCCATCAGAGGCCACGATACCGGCACTTTCCTGACCTCTATGCTGCAGGGCATAAAGACCAAAATAGGTCAGTTTGGCAGCCTCATCATTACCATGAACCGCAAAAATCCCGCATTCCTCTCTGGGCCGGCGTGGGTGAATGATACGTTTAAGGTCTTCAGAAGTTGGTTTCATATGCTTTCAATATTAATAGTTAGGGAATTGAAAATTGTCGATTGAAGATTTCTTCCTTCCATCATTAATTCCAATAGCGACGAAGTCGCGTTTTATAAAATAACCGAACATCGTTCGGTCATTTTATCGTGGTATTCCTGTAATGTCTTCACCTTAATCGTTCCTTCTTTCATGGCCTTGATTGCCAGGGCCGTAGCCCTGGCCCCTGCAATGGTGGTTGTGTATGGGATATTGAGTCTCAGGGCGCTACGTCGAATAGAATAAGACTCTGATACAGCCTTCTTGTTGCTTGTTGTGTTAATGACCAGATCAATCTCCCCGTTCTTCATCATATCCACAACATGGGGTCTTCCTTCTCTAACCTTGTTTACTTTTTTGTTTAAAATCCCGTGATCTGAGAGGTAGGAGGAAGTGCCCCGGGTGGCCACAATCCTGAATCCCAGATCGTAGAAGTTAAAGGCAGTCTCTAAAAGCGCCATCTTGTCCTCGTCTTTTACACTGATAAACACGGTCCCGGTTAGAGGCAATTTTTGCCCTGCAGCTAATTGTGACTTGGCAAAGGCCAGCTCAAATGAGTGATCTATTCCCATTACCTCTCCCGTTGATTTCATCTCGGGACCCAAAAGGGTATCCACACCGGGAAAGCGGGCAAAAGGAAAAACCGATTCCTTGCAAGAGACATGTGCCGGTATAACCTCCCGGGTCAGACCCAGGTCTTTCAAGCGATTCCCCATGATGACTTTGGTCGCCAGCTTAGCTAAAGAGACACCGGTGGCCTTGCTAACGAAAGGAATAGTTCGCGAGGCCCTCGGATTCACCTCCAGTACATACACGATGCCACTCTTGACAGCATACTGGATGTTCATTAATCCCACTACATTCAGTTCTCGGGCAATGGCCATGGTATTGGCCTTGACTTGATCAAGGATGTCTGGCCTCAGAGAAACCGGGGGCAACACACAGGCACTGTCCCCGCTGTGAATACCTGCCTCTTCAATGTGCTCCATGATTCCCCCGATTACCGTATCCCTGCCATCCGAAATGGCATCCACATCAATTTCCGTTGCATCCTCGAGAAATTTGTCTATCAACACGGGCTTGCCCGCGGAAACGTCCACCGCACTCTTGATATAATATTCGAGATCCGCCTGATCATATACGATCTTCATGGCCCGGCCACCTAAGACAAAGGACGGCCTGACAACTAAAGGATAGCCGATCCTGTCGGCCACAAAAATGGCTTCTTCTTCATTGACAGCAATGCCGTTTTCCGGTTGAAGGATATCCAATTTCTTCAAAAGCGTCTGAAAACGTTCCCTGTCCTCGGCCCGGTCTATACTATCCGGGCTGGTTCCGAGAATGGTAACTCCGGCTTCTGCGAGCGGAACAGAAATATTCAGTGGGGTTTGTCCTCCGAACTGGACTATGATGCCTTCCGGTTTTTCCTGTTCCACAATATTCAGGACATCCTCCCGGGTCAGAGGCTCGAAATAAAGCTTGTCCGATGTATCATAATCCGTACTTACAGTTTCCGGGTTACTGTTGACCATGATACTCTCTATGCCCGTCTCTCTTAAGGCCATTGAGGCCTGAACACAGCAGTAATCAAACTCAATGCCCTGGCCTATGCGGTTTGGACCCCCTCCTAAAATCACCACCTTTTTTTTGTTTGAAGAACGGATCTCATTTTCCTGCTCATAGGTTGAGTAGTAGTAAGGCGTGTATGCCTCAAACTCTGCTGCACATGTATCCACCAGCTTGTATACAGGCTCCACACCCTTTGAATGCCGTGTTTTACGGATAGCCTGCTCATCCGTCCCGAATATCTCCGCCAGTTGGACATCAGAGAAACCATATTCCTTTGCCTTCTTTAAGAGCTCAAAATCCAATTTATTATGCCCCGTGCCCTTTTGCACTGCGTTCTTTAGCTGGATTTCCAAACTGTGAATCTGCTGGATGTGATAAAGGAACCAGGGATCAATGCGGGTTAACTCATAAAGCCTTTCAAGTGTTATCCCCCGCTCTAATGCCTCATGGAGATAGAAAATCCGATTTGAGTTTGGATGGATGAGCTTCTCTTCTATCTCATGGAGATCAAGCCCCCTACAATGGGATTGGGTTGTATCCGATCCGAGACCAAAGCGCCCAATTTCTAAGGATCTAATGGCCTTTTGGAGGGCCTCCTTAAAGGTCCTTCCTATAGCCATGGTTTCGCCTACGGACTTCATGGACGTGGTCAACGAATCTTCAGCACCAGAGAATTTTTCAAAGGTCCAGCGTGGTATTTTGACGACGCAGTAATCAATGGTAGGTTCGAAAGAGGCTAAGGTCTCGCGGGTGATATCGTTTGGAATTTCATCTAAGGTATATCCAACGGCAAGCTTGGCCGCTATCTTTGCAATAGGGAAGCCTGTGGCCTTGGAAGCCAGGGCCGAACTCCTGGACACCCTCGGGTTCATCTCGATGACCATCATCTCCCCGGTTTCGGGGTGTATGGCAAACTGGATGTTTGAACCGCCGGTTTCCACGCCGATTTCCCTAATAATAGCGATTGCCGCATCACGCATGGCCTGATATTCACGGTCGGTAAGGGTCTGGGCAGGGGCCACGGTAATACTGTCACCGGTATGAACACCCATGGGATCAAAGTTTTCAATCGAACAGATAATGACCACATTGTCTTTGAAATCCCTCATTACCTCCAGTTCATATTCTTTCCAGCCAATAAGAGATTCCTCTATAATAATCTCGGAAATCATGCTGGCATCAAGGCCGCTCTTGGCAATCCTTTCCATTTCTTCCCGGTTATAGGCCACGCCACTGCCCGCTCCACCAAGGGTAAAACTGGCCCTGATGATGAGCGGATAACCAATCCTTTCCGCAACCTCCCGCGCCTGGTCCATATCTCTAACAATGCCGTTCTTGGGAACCCTGAGATTTATATGATTCATGGCATCCCGGAATTGTTCGCGGTCTTCCGCCTTGAGAATGACCGGAATCGAGGCACCGATTAATTCCACATCAAGTTTATTAAAAAGCCCGGTCTCGGCAACCTTTACTGCCGTGTTCAGCCCTGTCTGACCTCCGAGGGTGGGTAATACTGCATTAGGCCGTTCCCGTTCAACGACCTTTGCAACAATCTCCGGGGTGATCGGTTCTATATATGTACGGTGGGCCATTTCAGGGTCAGTCATAATGGTGGCGGGGTTACTGTTTACAAGCACGACCTCATACCCTTCTTCCATCAGGGCCTTGCAGGCCTGGGTTCCCGAGTAATCAAACTCGCAGGCCTGGCCGATGACGATGGGTCCTGAGCCGATAATAAGAATCTTTTTTATGTCAGTGCGTTTGGGCATAAGTGATAAAATCGCTGTGCGATTTTATATAACGCGGCTTTGCCGCTCTAAAAAAAGTATTTTAATTTTGCTTTCTGAAAAAAATTGGTGACAAGTCTATCAAATGCTTTTCCACGAATTGAATATCTGCCGTTTGACCACACAGGCTAATAGTAATCTTTCTCGATATTGCTCCGAGAGATCATATAAACATCGACGGAAGTTTAACTCAACTAAACGTCCCCAAAGTGTTTGTTGTCATGATATTTTTCCATCATCTCAACGAATCTATCAAAGAGATAGCTTGCATCATGGGGACCGGGTGAGGCCTCGGGATGATACTGGACAGAGAAAAGGGAAATTTTCTTATGAATTAAACCCTCCAGAGTGTTATCATTGAGGTTGCTATGGCTCAATTCAATGTCAGGATTTTTCAGGGATTCCATGTCCACGCAGAAACCGTGGTTCTGTGAGGTGATCTCTACCTTGCCCGTTTTGAGATCCTTGACAGGCTGGTTGGCGCCGCGATGCCCGAATTTTAGTTTGAACGTCTTTCCCCCCAGGGCTAATCCGATCAACTGGTGACCGAGACATATCCCGAAGATCGGTCTCCTGCCTATCTGATCCTTAATGGTCTCCACTGCATAAATGACCGCAGCCGGATCTCCCGGACCGTTGCTCAAGAAAAGACCATGTGGATTAAGCCTGTTTATAGTTTCACTTTCCACTTGTGCAGGAACCAAAAGGATCGTGCATCCCCTCTTTTCCAGGGATCGAAGTATGTTTAGTTTCACACCATAATCAATGGCCACCACACGCCAGCCTCTCCCATCTTCAGGCCATTGGAACTGATCGAGACCTCCGTCCAATTTGACCGGTCGCCCTTCTTGCCACAACATGGGTTCCCGGCAGGTCACTTCTTTGACAAGGTCCGTTCCCACTATATCAGGCGACTGTCTCGCCTTTTCTACAAGGGAATCCGGATCCGGATCCAGCGTTGACAGGGCGGCCTTCATGGCACCGGCTAACCTTATATGCCGGGTAAGCGCCCTGGTATCAATCCCTTCAATCCCGGGGATATCACCGGCCTTGAGATAATCCGCCAGGCTTCTTTTAGACCGCCAATTGCTTGGATAGGCCTGATATTCCTTCACGAGCAGTGCCCTAACCTGAATCCTGTTGGACTCGATATCCTGGTCATTGATTCCATAACTGCCGATCAGGGGATAGGTCATGGTCACCATCTGCCCGCAGTAGGAGGGATCAGTCAATATCTCCTGATATCCGGACATGCTCGTGTTGAAAACCACTTCCCCAACCGCTTCTCCATGCCCGGTAAATGAACGGCCCGTGAATACGGTGCCGTCTTCTAAAGCCAGTATTGCCTTTGTATTATCCATGCGCACGCGGCTATGTAGTATTGTTTCTATTCATTAATCCCACGTCTTCCTTACCTTCACTCCCCTTGCATGCAGGTCTTCCTTGATCTCTCTAATGGTATAGGTCCCATAGTGAACAATAGATGCGATCAGGGCTGCATCGGCCTTACCTCTTGTAAAAACGTCATACATATGTACTATGCTCCCGGCACCGCCAGACGCGATAACAGGAATATTCACGTTTTCGGAGATAAGGGAGGTGAGCTTCAATTCATATCCCTTTTGTGTACCATCCGTATCAATTGAGTTCAGACAGATCTCACCCGCCCCCAAACTCTCCGCTTCTTTGGCCCAGGCAAGGGCATCCATGCCGGTATAGGTCCTGCCCCCGTGGATAACCATCTCATAACCCGATGGAATCGTATCAGAAGTCTCAACCTTTTTGACGTCCATTCCAAGCACGATGCACTGGCTCCCAAAGGCCCTGGCTCCCTCGGAAATTATTTTTGGGTTCTTTATGGCTTCGGTATTCACGCTTACCTTTTCCGCCCCGGCCAGAAGAACACTACGCATATCCTCGACAGTCCTGATTCCCCCGCCAACAGAGAAGGGGATAAAAATCTCTTCAGCCACACGGCGGACCACGTCTATCATGATATCCCGTCGGTCACTTGACGCGGTAATATCGTAAAAGACAATTTCATCCGCTCCCTCTTCATAATAGAACCTGGCCATCTCAACGGGATCACCGATATCCACATTTTCCCTGAATTTTATTCCCTTTGTGGTCTTTCCGTCCCTCACATCGAGACAGGGTATAATTCGTTTGCTTAGCATGCCAGTGCCTTGTATCATAAATTAGTATACTTAAAGCATTTAGTCTGCAGGCCTTAGTATACTGTATTTGCATCGAGGCTCAAGGCTCAAGGTTCAAGGCGCAAGGTGTAAGGAATGAGAACTGTACGCTATCTTTCTGTTCCTTGAGCCTTATGCCTTCGGCCTTTAGCCATTTCAATAGTTCCCTTGCTCTGTGTCTAAGATCAGGCCTTTTTGGTCCCGCAATATATGATATGGACCAATAGTAAACCGTGGTGAAGATTTAGCGGATTAATTGGGGTGACGTCGGTGAGTGCTCCTCTGGATTTATATCTTGTTCATCTCCCGCTGTAAGCGGGATTAATCCTGTCAAAAAACACGTCCGTCCCAGGTGCAGAAATTCTTCAAGATTTTGAGACCCGGAACCCCGCTTTTTTCCGGATGAAACTGCATGGCGATCAGATTCTTATGTCCAATAATGGATGAAAACTCCAAGCCATAGTCGGTCGTGCCGATGACGAATTGATCTAAGGCAGGCACGGGATAATAAGAATGGACAAAATAGAACTCATCGGCAGGCATTATCCCTTCCAGCACCGGATGTTGTTTGATTACGTGTACACCGTTCCACCCCATATGGGGAATCTTAAGTCGCTCCCCTTCCCCTAATAAAAGAGGAGAAGGGAACTGCTTAACCTCCCCTCCTATTAATCCCAAACACTGAGTGTTATTTTCTTCGCTTTTGTCTAAAATAATCTGCGCGCCCAGACAGATTCCTAAAATCGGTTTTCCGGCATCAAATGCCTGACTTAAGACCAAATCCAATCCAAGATGTATCAGGTCATCAATCGCTTTTCCTGCTGCCCCAACGCCCGGAAAAATAATCCTTTCAGAATGCAATATCTCTTCCCCGTCATGAGTGATGCGACAGGCAAATCCCAGCTTCCCGAGAGCACGCTCCACACTCTTCAGGTTTCCTGCTTTATAATCAATAATGGCAATCATTAACTCTACCTTCCTCCTTTATTCAGATACGCCATTATTCCTTGGGCAGCCTTTCTGCCATCAGCAATAGCTCGCACCACCAGGGATTGGCCCCGGGTCATGTCCCCGGCTACAAAAAGGCCCTCTATGTTTGTCATGTGTCTTTCATCAGCCTTCACGTTTCCTGTTGAATTCAACTCTATTCCCATTTCGTCAATGAGCCTGTTTTTCCCCGGACCCACAAACCCCATTGTCAGAAGAACCATGTCAGCCTCCACCTCGAAGTCGGTACCGGGCTTTTCAACAGGCACGGGCAGTTTCCCCTCTTCTGCGGCCACCCATTCGACTTCCGCGCACAAAAGCTTTTTAAGAATCCCTTTTTCACCGGAAAATTCTTTTGTCATTACCGACCAGAGAAGCTCTCCACCCTCCTTGTGGGCATGCGTTTGTCGCAGCATCACCGGCCACATGGGCCATGGAGTGGATTCCGACCTATTGGCAGGCGGCTTGGGAAGGATCTCAAACTGGTAAACCTTTTTAGCTCCCTGGCGCAGTGCCGTGCCCAGACAATCCGAACCGGTATCCCCGCCGCCCATAACAATTACTGTTTTTCCTTTGGCTGTTATCTCTTCTGAAGAATCAACTGCCTCACCGCTGACTCTTTTATTCTGCTGCGTCAGGTAATCCATTGCGAAATAGATGCCTTTTAAATCCCGTCCCGGAACAATGAGATCCCTGGGTTCACGTGCCCCGCAAGCCAGGCATACGGCATCAAAATGCCTTGTAAGATACCGGCAGGAAATATCGTCCCCGACTGTTACTCCCGTCTCAAAAACAATGCCCTCCTCCTCCATCAACTTAATGCGGCGTTCTACAGCCCATTTCTCCAATTTGAAGTCCGGTATCCCGTACCTGAGAATCCCGCCCGGATAACGGGCATCGTCATACACGGTGACCCGGTATCCCGCCCTGTTCAACGTATCCGCCACAGCCAGTCCGGCAGGCCCGGAACCGATGATTGCAACCCGCTCATTATAACGTACCGCAGGCACACCTGTATGGATATAACCGCTCTCAAAGCCCCTCTCAATTACAGCCAGTTCAATCTGCCTGATGGTTACCGGATCCCCATTAATTCCCGCCACACACGCGGCCTCACAGGGAGCCGGACAGACACGGCCGGTGAACTCGGGAAAATTATTCGCCGACAGCAAAATATTCAGAGCCTGCTGCCAGTTACCCCTATAAACAAAATGGTTGAATTCCGGGACCACATTGACAACCGGGCATCCATATGCGTGACAAAATGGCGTACCGCAGTCCATGCATCGCGAGGCCTGTTGATGAATCTCCTCGTAACTCAACTGCCGTTCTACTGCCCTATAGTCCCTTAGTCGTTCATCCTTGGGACGGTATCCAGGATCTTTTCGTTTATCTTCCATAAAACTCGTGACCTGTTTCAGTAAAGAATCCACGGCCAAAGGACGTGGCTTTTATGAACCCCTAAAACGGGCTATAATCAAAGATAATCTTGAAAGTGCAAAGTGACTAAAGTGATCTAAAGTGACTAAAGTTAAGGAATTCTTTTGTTTTATAAATTAGGAGGAGCGAAGCGACACGATAACTTTAGGCACTTCAAACTTTAGCTCATTTTAGGCATTCTTAGTGGTTTACTCAAGTAGTGCCAAAGGATTCTGACCACGCCCATAGGGCATGGTTTTCATAAATTCAATAAATCACCTGTGCTGCACCTCTTCCCTCTTAATAGCCTCATCTTCTTTGCTCATCTTGCCAAGGACCCTGCGGTAGTCCATGGGAAAGACCTTGACAAAAAAGGGCAGGCACGCCTCCCATTTAAGGAGTATTTCAGCGGCCTTTTTACTGCCGGTGTGCTTAACATGCCGGTTGACCATCTCTTTTAATTCCTCAATATCTTTTTCATCCCGGACCAGCTCCAGATCTACCATATCCAGATTGCAGCGTTCGTCAAACAGCCCCTCCGGGTCATATATGTAAGCAATACCGCCACTCATCCCGGCGGCAAAATTGATACCCGTCTCCCCCAGGACAACAACTCTACCGCCTGTCATGTATTCGCAGCCGTGATCGCCGACGCCTTCAGCAACTGCATATGCGCCGCTGTTTCTGATGGCAAACCGCTCACCGACTCTACCGTGGATGTACACCTCGCCTGAAGTCGCTCCGTAGAGGAGCACATTACCCGCCAGTATGTTCTGAGACGGGTCAAAGTCGCTGCCAGTGTATGGCTTTACAATGATCTTGCCCCCCGATAA
>JAFDHL010000032.1:0-43787 GCA_019308785.1 Deltaproteobacteria bacterium | reverse complement strand
CTTTACAATGATCTTGCCCCCCGATAATCCCTTACCCAGGTAATCATTGGCTTCACCTTCCAGAATCATTGTCTGACCCTTTGAGACAAATGCACCGAAACTCTGGCCTGCCGCTCCCCTGAACCTGCAAACGATTGTATCATCAGACAGGCCCATATTACCGTAACGCCTGGCAATCTCTCCGGAAAGCATAGTGCCGACGGACCGATTCAGGTCTCTGTCCATGACGTTTTCGATGTTGTGTTGCTGTGGCTCAATGCAGCGATAGGGGATATTTTCATCCATTTTCGGACGGTAAAGGATCTTTGAAAGATCCAGGCCTTTTGCCTTCCAGAAATCCACTGCCCTATCCATCTCCAAAATGTCAGATCTGCCGATCAGATCGTCCACTTTGCGGAATCCCAGTTGAGCCATATATTCACGAACCTCTTCCGCAACCATGGAAAAGTAATTCTGAACATATTCCGGTTTGCCGGCAAAAAATTTGCGCAATCCTGGGTCTTGCGTTGCGATACCCACTGAGCAGATGTTTTTATTGCACTTTCTCATCATCACACAACCCAATACAACCAGAACTGCTGTGGCAAAGCCATATTCCTCTGCCCCTAAAAGCGCGGCGATAATGACATCACGACCCGTTTTCATCTGACCGTCCACCTGCACCCTGATTCTGCTCCGCAATCCATTCAGAACAAGCGTCTGCTGTGTCTCTGAAAGGCCCAGTTCCCACGGAGCGCCTGCATGCCTGATGGACGAAAGCGGTGAGGCACCCGTACCCCCATCATAACCGCTGATCAGAACCATATCCGCACGCGCCTTGGATACCCCGGCAGCGATGGTTCCTACTCCGTTCTCGGACACAAGCTTCACTGAAATTCTGGCATCAGCGTTTGCATTTTTCAGGTCGAAGATAAGTTGTGACAGATCTTCAATGGAATAGATATCATGGTGAGGCGATGGTGAAATCAGCGTGACCCCCGGTGTAGAATGACGCACCCGCGCGATCTCTTCATTGACCTTGTGCCCGGGTAACTGGCCACCCTCGCCGGGTTTGGCACCCTGTGCGATCTTGATCTGAAGCTCCCTGGCATTAACTAAGTACTCTGCTGTCACCCCGAAGCGCCCGCTTGCCACCTGCTTTACAGCACTTGAACGGTTGTCCCCATTCGGGAGAAGCTGGTAACGGGCCGGGTCCTCGCCTCCCTCACCACAGTTGCTCATGCCTTTTATGCGGTTCATTGCAATGGCAATGGTCTCGTGGGCTTCCCGGCTGATGGAACCGAACGACATGGCGCTCGTCACAAATCGCTTCATGATTTCAGAGGCCGGTTCTACTTCTTTTAGGGGAACAGGATCTGTTTTAGTGAAACGGAACAGACCACGGAGCGTCGATGCTCTTTCTGCCTGATTGTTGATCAAGTCTGCGTATTTTCCGTATAACCTGTAGTCGTTTTTCCGGGTCGCCTGCTGAATGGCGTTAATGGATTCCGGTGTCCATAGATGCCGTTCCCCGTCCAGGCGGAGCCTGTAATGCCCGCCGCTCGGGAGGATCTTTGGCGCGTCCGGCGCCTTGTTGTAAGCCTCCTCGTATCGGGCGTTTGCCTCTGCAGCAATTTCATCAAGTCCTATGCCCTCTATGCGTGAAGCTGTACCCGTAAAGTACTTTTCGACCAGATCACTATTCAGACCAATAGCCTCGAAAACCTGCGCACTCCTGTAACTCCGCAGGGTAGAAATGCCCATCTTCGACATGATTTTTAGCAACCCCCTGCACAGTGCCTTGATATAGTTCTCAATAGCCACCCCGACGATCAGGTTCTTGCTCAACTCTCCTTTCAAGTCCATTGCAGCAACTGTATCAAAGGCCACATACGGATTCACAGCCGTGGCTCCATAGCCTAAGAGCAAAGCCATGTGCATCACTTCTCTGGCTTCACCGGTTTCCACGATAAGCCCTGTGTCGGCCCGCAGGCCTTTACGAACCAGATACTGGTTAACCGCCGATACCCCCAGAAAGGCCGGTATGGGCGCGGAACCTTCAGGAAGATCCCGGTCGCTCAGGATGATCAGGGAGTCTCCCTTGGCCAGAGCCTTCTCGCTCTGGTCACAGAGCTGCTCAATCGCCACATCTAAATGCTTTCCGGTCCCACGGGCGGGGAATGCCATGGGCAACGTTACAGAGTGGAAGCCCTCAATCTTCAGGTGTTTTAAACGTGACAAATCCTCATTGGAAAGAATCGGATGCAACAACTTGATCAAACGGCTGTTTTGGGGAACCTCAGACAGGATATTGCCGGGGTTACCGATAAATGTCATGAGTGACATGACCAGTTCTTCCCGGACAGGATCGATTGCCGGATTTGTCACCTGGGCGAAGAGCTGTTTAAAATAGGAATAAAGCAGTTGATTTTTTTCTGAAAGAACCGCTAAGAGCATCTGAAGATCTTCGCGTGTATACCCGAAAAGCTTCTGGCTAAACAGGAGACGATCAAAATCAGGCTTAATAGACGCCACATCACTGTAAAATCCGCGCAGAGTAATCTTGTTCTCCTCAACCCATCTGCGATAAGGTTGTCGCCTGGCAAAAAATGTCTTGATTTCTCCATTCTTAAGAACACGCTTTTTATTCGTATCGACTATAATTATCTGACCCGGCCGTAAAGCTCCTTTCTCGGCAACCTCATCAGCCGGGAAGTCCAGAACACCCGCTTCGGACGCAAAAGCCATGAACCCGCTTTTGGTGATGGTATAACGGGCGGGCCTCAGGCCATTGCGATCCAGCATGGCCCCCACCTGACTCCCATCTGAGAATGCTATGGCTGCTGGTCCATCCCACGGCTCCATCAGGCCCGCGTGGTACTCAAAAAACCCGCGTTGATCCGGACCCATGGGGTATTTGGCACCCCATGCCTCGGGCACAAGCATAAGCATGGAGTGTGGAAGTGAGCGCCCGGCATTAACGAGGAGTTCCAGGACATTATCGAGGCAAGCTGAATCACTGCCCCTCTCGTCAATGATCGGCAGGAGCTTTTTGATGTCATGCCCGAACAGGTCTGACTTCAACATGGATTGGCGTGATCTGATCTGATTTAGATTCCCGCGCAGGGTGTTAATCTCCCCGTTATGGGCCAGATACCGGAAAGGCTGTGCCAGTTCCCATGAGGGGAAGGTATTGGTACTGTACCTCTGATGGATAACCGCAACTGAGCTGACCTGTTCAGGGTCACTCAGGTCCTTGTAAAACCTCAGTAACTGTGGAGCCGAAAAAAGGCCCTTGTAGATGATTGTCCGGCAGGAGAAACTTGGAATATAAAAGATATCCCCATCGCCAACCGCTGCCATTGCCTGATTCTCAACCTGTCTGCGAACCACATAGAGCTTACGCTCCAGTGCCGCTGAAACCAGTCCTTTTCCGTGCAAAAAGCATTGCATTATGACAGGCTGCTGCTGCCTGGCCTGGCCCGAAATGGCACTTTCATCAACGGGCACCTTTCTCCACCCAAGGAATCCCAGACCTTCGGAGGCGACAGTCTTTTCTATAATACGGGAGCACTCTTCCCTGAAGCCTGAGGATTGGGGCATAAAGATCATGCCTACACCATAGTTGCCCGGATCAGGCAAACTGATACCCGCAACCTTACAATCCCGCCGAAGCGCGGCATCGGGAATCTGAAAAAGGATTCCCGCGCCATCTCCGGTCGTAAAATCCCCGCCTACGGCACCGCGGTGGAGCAGGTTTTCCAGGACTTTGATCCCCTTCTCGATAATGCTATGACTTTTTATTCCGTCAATATTTGCAACAAATCCAACGCCACAGGCGTCATGTTCTTGGCCGGGATCATACAACCCCTGTGCTTGCGGAAAGCGGCCAAACATCATGTTGTCAACACTTGTCATAATCCTGCAATTACTAAAACATATAGATCTGATGGCTGTCGGGGTTTTTCCCAAAGCAGGTTATGTCATCGATTTTACCAAGCTCTGGTCCCCGGCAGATGGCATAAAGAGTCCTCTCCACCCCTATGCCACCACCATAGGTCTCAGGAAATGTTGATTGACCCTGATCATTTTTCTTGGCGGCCATCATGAGGAAAGGCCCGTAACCTCCCAGTTCGTCAATATTTTTAATATTACCTTCAAAAATAACAGGCCTTGCAGGGATTACCCCGTTATCCAGCAGCCTTTCCACAATTGCCTCATAAATCCACTCCCTCACAGCACCCGACAGAATTTCGAGCGCAGGAGTCTGCTTTCCCGTATCCCGGACAATACTCTTTGCGCAAATGTCATAATTGTAAATCATGTCCGAGGTCAATTCCAAAAGAGAGACTTTGCCTTCGGGTCTCAGGTAGGGATATACCAAATCATAGTTTTCTCTCAAAAGCCCCGTAATCCAGAAAAATTGTTCTTTGATCTCCTCTCCAAGCTTCACCTCGTGGCCGGATCTATACTTCTTTTTGGCCTCATCACACGCAAAACGTGGAAAAGGTTGTTTAGGGACCTCAATCACTACCCCGAGGGTTTTCAAAGCATCCTCACTCTTTTCCACCAATTGTGTCATGGCATGGATGATCAACCGTTCAAACAGATCCATCCCTTTCTCCATATCCTCGGATAGAAGCTTTTTCACCTTTTCCGGTTCCTTCAGATATGTCTCCAGATCAATCCCCCGGTTTCGCCTTACCTCAAGATCCATCTGACTAAAATCGATCAGGTATTTGCCCCTCTGTACCCTGTCCGGACTTTCAATTTCCAGCCTGATGTTGGGCGAATCCACAAAGACTCCTTTGATCTTAGGGTTATGGCACGCCAGAAATTTGGAATAGATCATGCTGTGGGTCATCACATAAACCTGGCCCTTGTAGTGGATATTCGGGATATGTTCCACGTCATGAGCTAATGGGTCTGTCACCGGACTCATTTGTATCCGTTCAAGGTTGAACAGCCCCTCATCGGTCAGGAATTGATGCATGGCAGTTACAAAGGTAGTACGCAACGCCATGGCCGCATAAAGGGTATCCCCCATCCATTTCCGGAAGTAATACTTATCCAGATATTCCTCAAAGCTCGAACCGGCCTGTTGCAAAGCAGCCTGAAAACCAAAGAGGCTCCGGCCAATAACGGACATGGTTTCATCTTTCATGATCTTTTTGTCTCCTTATTGAATGGTTAATTCGTTAAATGTCTATCTAACTAATCAGTGATAACCTCGTAAAAAGTCGCTTCGCGCCTTTTTACTCGGCGGGAGAGGGCTACCCCTCCCCCGCCATTTGAAGTGAATTCAATCCTGCGTACCGCGGGACCACCCCCACCCAAGGCCGGGGCTTAATCGCCCACGGCCTGTTGATGGACTTTTTACGAGTCCATCAATCAGTAATGTTCAAAACTTTTCACATCTTGAAGGACATGGGGTTTGCTACCTGAGGCGGGCGGGTAGCTTGCTGTGCTTCACGCCCAGGACACAGGATAGGGCATAAACCTGGGCAGCCCGCCGCCCGCCTTGGTTTGCAGGATTGCCAAGTCCAGCGATCTGGCCGAGTCGATTCTGAAAAAAGAGCCCCATACCCTTCGCTTTAACAATATTGGTCCGGATTTTTAGGCGCCAGACTTAAGAATCCATACCTGGGAATCGGATAAATTTATATCCCGTGCGAACAGTTTTGAGCAATACCAACTAATTAAAGGCGTATATTATTTGTCGACTCAACGAATTAGAATTACAGCCTTGGTAAATATCTCTCAAGTTCAAACTGGCTTACATGGGTCCTGTATTGATCCCATTCGATCTTTTTATTTTCAATGAATTTGTTAAAAACGTGATCGCCTAACACGCTTCTGACCAGTTCGCTTTTCTCCGTCTCTAAGATGGCTGCGTAAAGATTCCCTGGAAGGTCTGTAATCCCGTGGGCCTTTCGTTCCGCCGGATTCATCTCAAAAATATCCTCTTCAATAGGTTCCGGCAACTCATATTTCTTCTCAATCCCTTCCAGTCCGGCTCCTAACATCACAGCAAAAGCGAGATAGGGATTACAAGCAGGGTCCGGGGAGCGAAACTCCATGCGGGTGGCCGCTTCTTTCCCCGGCTTATACATGGGCACCCGGATCATTGCAGACCTGTTTCTCCTGGCCCACGACACATACACAGGTGCCTCAAAACCGGGTACCAATCGTTTGTATGAATTGACCCACTGGTTTGTCACGGCCGCTATCTCCGGTGCGTGACGCATCACTCCAGCAATGTAGTGCTTGGCCAGATCAGAAAGATTGTATTTGTCATTGGGATCATAAAAGGCATTCCGATCCCCCTGAAAAAGCGACTGGTGCACGTGCATACCGCTTCCATTCTCCCCGAAAATGGGCTTTGGCATAAACGTGGCGTAAACACCGTGCTCCCGAGCGATTTCTTTTACAACCAGACGGTATGTCATGGTCTTGTCGGCCATCTTCAGACCCTCGTCATAACGAAGGTCTATTTCATGCTGGCTGGGCGCGACCTCATGATGGCTGTATTCCACCTGAATCCCCATCTCCTGCAGGGCAAATATAGTGTCCCTTCTCAAGGTGCTTCCCATGTCCAGTGGCCGGGAATCAAAATACCCGCCCGTATCTATTGTCTCGGTGCACGTATTGTCTTTGAAATAAAAATATTCCAGTTCGGGTCCTAAATAAAAGGTGTAGCCCTGTTCGGCCACTTTTTTCAATAATCGCTTGAATACATATCTGGGATCCCCTTCATAGGGTGTTGCGTCCGGATTCAAAATATCGCAGAACATACGGGCCACGGGCCGGTCACCGCCCCTCCACGGTACCAACTGGAATGTGGTGAGATCCGGTTTTGCGATCATATCGCTCTCCTCAATCCTGGCAAAGCCCTCGATGGAAGAGCCGTCAAATCCCATCCCTTCCGTCAAACCCTCTTCCAGTTCCGAGGGTGTAATTGCGAAACTTTTAAGGACTCCAAGGACATCGGTAAACCAGAATTGAATAAAGCTGATATCCATATCCTTTACGATTTTTCTTACATCGTCTTCATTCTGGCAATTCATCTTGTTACCTCCTGTTGGAAAAAATTTTCTGGCCAAACCATTCTGCCCTGACTTCTAAAAAATAGCAATGATGATGCCAAACATAATAAATAAATGAATCACACGTTTTTTCAGTTACTTATGCTATTTGATTACATACAAAATAAAACAGGCAATACAAAAATGTAGCATTAATACACTATGTAATACAAAAATGTAGCTTATTCCAGTCACAGAGCTGCCAAATTCGGATCGCGGAGCTTGGTATTGTTCCACATCTTGATATATTTCCTATATTGGTTTAATTGTTGCAATATAAAAATTTATATCATGGACAAGCCTTGAAGTTTCCCGAACATAAAATAATTTCATTTAAGTACATAAGGAGTGACTACTCACGTAGTCAGGCTGAAGGTGTTTAGACTGAACGTAGTCAGGCTGAAGGTGTTTAGACTGAAGACTGAAGGGGAAAGAGAACCGAAAGAGTTCTTTTCAGAGATAAAGCAGTTACAGTAATACAATAATAGGAGCCCCATTTGTAACACGTTCAGCTCTTTACTAATAGTCTTCAGCCTTCAGCCTAAATAACCTGAGTAATTACCATAAGGAAAATCAAATGGAGAGTTTGGTAACCACTGAAGGGGTGAAGAAGACGATTTTTGGAGTTGGCGCCATTAATCAGATTATATCTGAATGTCAGTTACTGGGAGCATCCAGGGCGCTTCTTGTTGTAGATCGAGCCCTGAGTGAAACAGAAATGTGCGCACGTATTCAGAAAACCTTTCAGGAAAGCCCTGTCAAGGCCATCCCTTACTTTGAGGTGACGCCTGAACCATCGCCTGCCCTGGCCGATACGGGGGCTGAACTGGCAAAAAAAGAGAAGGCAGACTGCGTCATAGCCGTTGGGGGTGGCAGCACAATGGATGTTGCCAAGGCCATTGCTATTCTTGGTAAGAATGAGGGTAAGGCCCTGGATTATGTTGGCCTTAACCTCGTAAAAAAACCGGGGCTTCCCACAATTATGGTTCCGACTACGGCAGGCACAGGAAGTGAGGCGACCTTCACATCGGTCTTTACAATGAGGGAAACAAAGTCAAAGGGCGGCATCAACAGCCCTTTTCTTTATCCTCACACGGCCATTCTGGATCCTGAACTCACACTCGGACTCCCTCCGGATGTAACCGCCTCCACCGGTATGGACGCCCTGACCCATGCGATTGAGTCTTTTACTTCCCTTTAAGCCCACTTCATGAGTGAACCGCTTTCCCTCACGGCTATTGAGATCATCTCTGACAATTTGAGGGGAGCTGTCTTTAGTGGGAGTGACATCCGGTTTCGCAATTTTATGATGAAGGCCAGCTATTTGGCCGGCCTGGGTTTAGCCATGTCCGGGGTTGGGGCAGTCCACGCGCTTGCCTATCCCCTCGGGGCGTTCTTTGATGTCCCCCACGGCATGGCAAATGCATTAATGCTTCCGTATGTACTTGAATACAACTATCCCGGGAATATAGACAAGTTCGCGCGTATTGCCTGGGCAATGGGAGAAGAAATAGAAGGGTGTTCGGAGCGTGATACGGCTACCCTTGTGGTGAAAGCAGTCCGGGACCTTGCCCGGGATATTGGGATTCCGCGAACACTTAAGGATCTCCGGATTCCGGAAGATTCTATTTCCGATATGGCCGAAGCTGCAATGAAGATAGAAAGACCGATCATGAATAATCCAAGACCGATGACGGCCAAGGTTGCGGAAGATATTTACAAAAGGGCATTTGAAGGAATCTAAAGTAATAGTAATATGGAGGCTTAAACATGCCTGGATTTGAGGTCATAGGAAAAGAGGAAGAAAAGGAAATATTAGAGGTTTTGAAACGAAAAACCCTTTTTCGATACGAGTTCGATGAACAAAGACAGGGGATATATAAGGTTGAGGAATTTGAAAAGGAATTTGCCGGATACTGCGGGGTAAGTCATGCCCTGGCCGTATCCTCAGGCACAGCCGCCCTGAGAGTAGCCTTAGCCGCCCTCGGCATCGGTCCGGGCGATGAAGTGATCACACAGGGTTTTACCTTTGTGGCCACCTGGGAGGCCATCTTTGATGCAGGGGCCATACCGGTCTTTGCCGAAATAGATGACACCTTGTGCCTTGACCCTGCCGACATCCAAAAGAGGGTGTCCGAACGGACGAAGGCAATTATTCCGGTACACATGTGCGGGAGCCAGGCCGGAATCGTTGAGATTATGGAGGAGGCTGATCGTCTGAACATTCCCGTCATAGAAGATACGGCTCAGGCATGTGGCGGTAAACTGAAAGGAAAGGCATTAGGGTCATTTGGGAAAATGGGAACCTTTTCCTTTGATTCGGTCAAGACCTTGACTACGGGTGAAGGAGGCATGGTTATCACCAATGACAAAGACATGTTCATTCGGGCGTCTGAATATCACGACCACGGCCATGACCATGATCCGAATGTAGGCAGGGGGCTTGAGAAGAGAAGCTTTATCGGGCTCAATTATCGCATGATGGAACTCCAGGGGGCACTTGGCCTTGCCCAGTTGAAAAAACTGGATAACGTCATCTTGGCAAGACAGCGTGAAAATAAACTTCGAATCAAAGAGGCCTTAGCCGGAATTGATCAGATCAGCTTCAGGAGCATTCCTGACCCGCAAGGAGACATTGCCTCTTTTCTTATCTTTTTCCTTCCCACCGAGGAGAAGGCTAAGGCCTTTAACAGTGTCCTGACTGAGGAAGGGTGTCCGACGGTTTACTGGTATGATAATACCTGGCATTATTACGAAAGATGGGAGCATCTGCTGGCCAGCAAGACCCTAATCCGTTCCGGCTATCCCTTTAGAACAGAATCAGGGGAGCCAAGGTGCGCCTATGAAGCCGCATCTCTGCCGAAAACGGCAAAACTGTTGTCACTGTGCCTCACCATTCCAATCAATATCAACATGGAAGAACAGATTCCCAAAATCCTGAAAGCCATCGAAAAGGCGGAAAAGGCGCTTTGATGGAGATTGCCCGCACCTCAATCTCTGTTCATTGCATGGGGTGTCCCCCATTTCTCATTTCCTGAATCTCCCATCATCTTTCGATTCTGAAAGTCTATGCACTTTTTTCTCAAGCCACCCAATGTTCTCAACGTCTCTTATGTCGAATTCCGGCACATAAGGCTTGATATCCAGAAGAGGGGTTCCGTCTACAATATCCACATCCTCGATACGGAGTATGTTCTCTTCAACCTTTACAAGTCGTACCACAGAAATGCCTATTGAATTCGGTCTGCTCGGGCCTCGCATTGCAAATACCCCATGCGATTCAGTATCCATATACGGCTTTGCCGTTAAGGAGGATTCTCCGGATAGATGAAAGTGATATATAAGGATAATGTGGGAAAACCCCTCAACATCCTTTAAGCCTTCAGTATATTGAGGGAAGACTTCTACGCTTCCATTGATTCCCTTGGCACCTGCGGGCTGTATGGGTGTCCCGTTTGGCCTTTCAAACGGAGAGTGTATGACTCCAATTGGACTGTATTTTATGTCTGTCATGATATAACTCCATTATATTTTTATGTTTCCATATTAATTAAGCTAATTGAGCAGAGCGGACATTTTTTCTTTCAGCAAAACATGAAAATTTTTTTAAAATTAATATCGCAGCTTCTGAAATGCCTCGATTCCAATCCTTCAAAAGAGCATAAACTGGAGGCAATAGAAGCCCTCTTCAGGCTAAGAGGCTGACTGAGTTCATAATCAGGATCTTACGCCTGGCGCACACTTCCGATTCATAATAGATTTTCAGATAAATAGAACAAAATACCTACCCTGCGCCTTGTACCTTGCGCTTTGCGCCACTTGGCCAGTAGCTATGACCCGATTATCAGGTATGATTTATACCGTGTGTATATGACCTCATTAGTAAGTATTCAGTGTCTTTCATAACCGCGGGAGCCTGCTGAAAATGATATGGCGGAAAGCTGAGAAAATGTCATAAAGCCCATGTGAGAGGATATTGAAAAATCTAAGCGTATAGCTGGGAGGCACGCGAGGAGAGGACACAAAAATCTGATTCATAATTTCCTTCCTTGGAAAGATATTCTCAATAATAAATCGAAATTGTTCACTTTTCTTATTAATTTGAAAAAGCCATAAGACCTGGAACAGTCGCCCCACATCTTTATTTTTAAGCCGCAGTCTTAGAATCGTTTTTTCAATAGAAGAAAGCCTCTTTCTTCCAAAGCTGTCAAAAATTATCTCAGGCACTTCCAAACCCAAAAGACGTCTTGCCAGCAGCAATATATAGAGAACACAGCGGTCGCTCCCGCTTTCCCTGCAGCGAAAGACAAATCTGTCCCAGTCGAATGTGCCGGATTCAGCCAGTATAATCTCCCGTATGTCCATAAACCATTTCAGGCGTTCAAGATTATGTTTTAACAGGTGATTGGAAAGGGCAATCAGGTTATCAAACGGGGTAAGCCTGTAAAGGGGTATTGATTTATCCATCAATGGAAGCGCCGAGTTCCAGATATCTTCAGGCCCTGTATTCATAACCCATTTTCTTGCATGGATACGTTCGCTTGAGAGTATATCAACATGGATATCAATATAGATAATCCCTTTCCTGTATGTATCAGGGTAGATGGAATCAGACGAAAATCCCATCTCTTGAAAAATCCGCTGAAGCCTCCTTCTATGATCCGGCCTGACCATCAAATCTATATCTTCCATGGGGCGAACACCAGGATCATCGTAAACAGACATTAACAGGGCCGCGCCCTGGAGAATAATTACCGGAATATTCTCCTTCTTGAGAATTTGACCCAGATCATTGAGGAACCTAAGTATCCTCAAATTATGAAAGACTGTTTTGTTATAGACCTTCTCAAGGGCTTCCTCAAACCATTCCGGGGCAAGTGGAAACAGCTCAAGGTCTTTTAAGTGCCGGTACAATAAAGAGGCCAGTCCATTATATAACGCGATATTGATAAGCCTGTACCACTCAAGCCCATTATTGACCTCACGCCTTATGGCTGCAGCTTGCGTGCTTTCCAGCCTCTGCGCGGCAATCAGTCTCAATAACTTTTCTTCTCTTGTCAGATTCATATTTTGATTAACGATCATTATGAGTTCATCTTGGAAGGAAATAACAAAATTTGGAACTATCATTGAACCAAGAATAAATCAATTCAAAATTCTTTTTCCATTATTCGCGGATAATGCGGTATATTGCTTTTCGTCTCATTTGATACTTGTGCCTGTTGTTAATTTTTGATAATAAGTAATACCCTGTTTCATTAAAACTTTCTGGAGACTTTCTATAATGTCAACTGATCTGGACATGAATGCCATACCCTTTAAAGATGAATCAATCATGGTCCGCAGGGTGAAAGATGAAGACTATCTTGTAAGACGTGATACCCGGAAAGAGGCGGAAGAAAAACTCTGGGTTCTAAATCCAACTGCCTCCTTCATCTGGGAAAGGATTGATGGAAAACGCAGATGTCGTGATATTCTCGATGAACTCATAGGGCATTTTGATTCCGAAGCAGACCTTATAAAACAAGATTTTATTGCCCTCCTGCTCCAATTGCGGGATCAAGACCTGCTGACACTAACACCTGCTGCAAGTCTCGCTGAGTGACTGTCATGAACCGACAGCCTATCCTCCTTCCCTGCATGATCCTGTATTACTCTCCCGGAAAAAAACCTTTCTTAGCGGGTCCCCCTGAGGAAAACAAACCAACTATCAGAGAGATAACAGATGATGAGGCGCGTATTTTAACCCTCTGTCAGGGCGAGATTACGTTAACCGATATTGCCGCTAAACTGAATATGGACCAAACACAGGTGAAGTCCACTTCAGACAAGTTTTCAAAGGAACCAGACCTTTTCCTCCAGTTCATCGAAGATACTGAAAAGCATCCATCCCCGACTCCTCATATGGAGATCGCCATGGAGATCCTCAGCGAACGGGATTCTGCTCACGAATTCATTGATAATACGGGACTGTTACACGAATACCACACAGGACAAATCACCGATGCCATCGAGCAATTCGAATCCCACGAAACAACCATTTCCCATGTATACCAGCAGCCTCATCCAGCTCTGAGAGGACTTTCATACGGGGCAAGGCTGGCAGAAAAATTCTGTGAAATGGAAATTATGGAAAAATGCACAAACATTCTTGAGATTGGTGGTGGAACAGGCTTTGTGGCAAGAGATTTCTTAGGCTACCTCCATCAGAATCAATCTATTGTCTTTCAAAACCTCTATTACGTCCTCCTGGAACTCTCCCCGGTATTATTAGAAGGCCAGAAGGAATATACACGGATGTATTCAAATACAATCGCACAGGTATTGGGTGATGCATTAGCTCCGCCATTTATCGCAGGAAAATTTTCCCTCATTATCGCCAATGAGATGATTGCCGATCTTCCCTCTGTATTTGTGAAAAAGGAATGGATGAACAGGAACACCGGCCACGAAATTCCCGCAGAAGCAATTCCGGCCCTCAAATACATTAATGATTTTGATGTTACGGTGAAGGATGCCTTCCCCGAGTTTCTGGTAAACCTCGGTGCCTGGCAACTTTTAGAACATATCCATCTCCTGCTAACTCCAGGAGGATTTGCGCTTATCACCGAGTATGGAAGCCCATGGAGATACCCTGTAGCGGTCCATCTCCCTGATCACACGGAATATGCCATCCACTTTGGCCATCTCGAGGAAATTGCAATCAGAATCGGATTTGATGTCAGGTTAGAAAAAATGGCTGACTTTTTCGACATGGACCTTGATGTAACAACGCTTGAAAGGATGTCCCTGACAATCCTGAATCAAAGCCTTTTATCTCATCTCAGCCAGGATCCCCTCCCCATATTAGCCTTTACGCCTGAAATGTTGAAACAAGCCTTAGGTGATCTCTATCCCCATATCTACAATCTACGATTCAGTTCACTAAAACAGGCAGGCTCCCAGGGTAGTCCGTCTGTATTTCATGCCCTCATATTAAGAAAAAAACCTTAAACATCCTGGATACATGAAACGGCATAGTCCGGGTGATTGTAAGCGATCTCAATTATCTCTGCTTGATTGACGATAAAGAGTATAGTCCCCATAGCCAACGATCTCTTCTCTGAAAAATCATGACATGCGTCTGCAAGTCTCTTTATCGCTTCCTGCGCTGATACATGCGAAACGCTATTTGGTCCTTCGAGAGAAAAGCGCAGGAAAAAAACCCTCCGAATCTCCTTATTAGTTTCTGGAACCGTATCGGCGATATTATCCGGCAACCAATATATCAAATTGCTTTCGCCACGTTTTTCTGTTTCTATAATAAGCCTCTTTCCACTTTCCATTAGAAAAGGCAAACTCTCTTTTCTCACCTTCAATGCCTTTTTAAAGGGAATTGGCCTGAGAGGCATTTCAGGGGAAATACCTACAAGTTCATCGCCCTCCGAAAAGAGTCCCCTCTGCGCCAACATGGCGCAAAGGGTTGTCTTTCCCTCGCCGCTTTCAGCGGCAATCAGGGAAATATTGCCCTCCATATCTGAAACCGTACCTGCATGAAAAAACACGACTCCAGGATTTTCAGATACCACCGTCATTTCAATTGAAATCTCAATATTTTCTATGGCTGTATCAAGGCCGAAATTCCTGAACATACGATTTTTATTATGGATGAGGCTGTAGCCCCTAATCCCTTTTTTTATCGTATAAACCTTCCTTTTTTCGGACGGCGAATTTTCTTGCATCTTTCCGTAAATAAAGGAGATATGATCGATTGGGGCGGCCTTGGCGGACTTAAAGACCAGAGATGTGTCAAGATATCTGAGGGAAAAGCTATAGGCCATGTTCCAACAATCCGAGCCGGGCAAACTGTTCTGCAAGCTGAATAATGTCTTTTTCAAGGAGTGACCGCTCTCTGTCGAACCGTTGCCCGATGACATCTACAACCGTCTCAAGGGAATGCTCACCATCAAGAAGAGCCCACACTTCTCCTGCCACAGCATTCAGGTTATGGTGTATTCCCTCTTCCCTGTTGGACAGAACCAGTTCTTCTCCTACCCGGCTGTGTACAATATCTTCTCTTCTTTTTGGCTTGGCTTTCAGAGAAAAAGATGGTGAACGAAACAAAGGAGGAAAAAACAGGTCTGCGGGATTGCCGGTGTGAGGATCATACGGACAGGTGGGGTCTTTGGCATAAAGATCCCCTGTAAATGCATAGGTCAAGGCACGGCAATCTGAACAGGCATAGCGCAATTCACATTCAGAACACCCCTTGGTGGAATCAAAGTCAATATCCCAGACAGTATCAAAGGCCCCCTCTTCTATTAGTTTTTTCAAGCTGTTGTGACGGATGTCTCCCAGCTCTATCTCTCGGCACATGGTACAGGGGCTCAATTTTCCATTCGATTTGATGGTAAATTTCCCCCGCCAGCAGGTCCCCTGATAATCCTTCCACCCACCGGGTCCAAAACAATTATCAAAGGCATAACTCTTTCTAATGAAATAATCGTAATTCTTTATCTGGTAATCACTGTGACAGCCCCTGCCGGTGGGAAGGACAACATTGCTGATAATATTTTCGTTCTCAAGCCCAAGTGAAACAAGGAACTTCCTGGTATCATTTTCATCTCTTTCGTTAATTTTTGTAAGCACAATATTGGCAGCAGGACTAATGCCCTTGTCCACCAGGAGCCTAATGCCATTTACAGTCTTCTCCCAGCTTCCGGGAGTCCGGGTTACCTGGTCATGAACCTCCGGTCTGTGTGAATAAAAAGAAATCCCAACACCAACCTGTTTCTCAGCAATAAAATCTAACAGGGGGGAAGGGGCAAAGAGACTCGCGTTGGTCAGTATTTGAATATACTGGAGCCCTTCCTTGCTTAAAATACGTCTCAGGATTTCAAGCAAATCATTCCTTAAAAGCGGCTCGCCACCGGTAACAACGATTTGCTCCACACCGATCTCTTCAAGTTCATCTATGATCGAAAACCATCTTTCTGTGGAAAGCTCTTCATCCTTCCGTCCAAGACGGCTTTCCGCATAACAGTGCACACAAAAAAGATTACACCTGTCTGTGGGTTCAAGCCACGCCACCCTTGGTTTTACAGGAGACTTTTCTATCTTGACATCAGGAAAGGCCATAGCCTTTGCCTCCATTGAAATACAGCTCATATTGAGAAGCATTTCAAGAGTTATTTTCGCTTCATCTTCACGAGCAATTCCCACTTTAGTGAAGGCATCTTTCACGCTAAGCCCTTCTAATGATCGTTTTAAAATGCCGGCCAGTCTTTCCTCAAGATGATAGAGCCTGTGGGCGCTGATATCATAAATCGCCCCTCTTTTCGGGCCAGGGACAAAAAATGAATCTTTTTTAAGAACCAGAAATTTCTTATCCAGGTCATGGTATTTCATAGTTGTATTTTGGGCCGGATCTGGCATCATGTATTATAGAAATAGTATTAAACTGACGGGAAGATGCGGGGATGTCCTTGTGCCTAAGTGATTGAATAAAGGCAACAAAGGCAGGCTATTTCACTATTATTGTTAACATTGCCGAACGCATACTGGCTCTACGCGACATGGCTCTCGCCTGCATGGCTGTCTTCTACACGGCTGGATAGTCTGCACACAACACTGTCTCCGACACGGCTGGACCGTCCTGCACGGGGATTCCCTGCGACATGCACATTGTCTGACACACACCGGCTGCGCCTTGGTAGAATCGGGAGTGGAAAAATCATGCGTGATCAGAAGGGTTGTAACCACAGGAGTTACCCAGGCCAGCTTTTTGATGAATTCGCGCCTCTGCTCATCGGGCCTGTCTTCTCTCTTCTCCGTTTTTTGAGGGTCAGGATCTTTATCATGCTTTTTCATCTTTCCCCTCCATTTGGAACATTTTTAACTGGCAATCTAAATAAATGTATATATATACAAAAAAATAAAGTCAAATCAAATATCTCTAACATTCCGAAAACCCTGGGTTAAGTTTTATCATTTCCAGACAGCCCGTGTCCGTGCCTTTCCAGAATGGTCACAAGAAGAACGATCAGCAGGGCTTGCAGGAGCAGTAGAATAGCGTCAATGGTCCTGGCGTTTCTGAGCACTACGGCACTTATCCCGAGTGCCAAACTCAAAAAATAAATGAAAAGTACAGCCTTTTTCGGTCCTCCCAGCACACTGGACAGTCTGTGGTGGAGATGATCCTTACCAACATATTCGATCCACTCCTTGAAGCTTAAAACCTTTCCGGTAACAATTCGATCCACAGTTATATGCGCCATATCAAAGATCAGGACCCAGAATATCAGCACCGGTGATGCCAGGGCCACAATAGGGTTGCTCTCTGACCAATCTCCATAGACAGCAAGACAGGCAAGAAGAAAACCGATAAATGTACTTCCCCCGTCTCCCAAAAAAATAGATGCGCTCCTCTTTGACCTGAAGTTATAGGGTAAAAAACCAAGACAGCTTCCCATCATTGCCACAGCAATCCAACCGAGAAAGGGCTGAGCTGTCTGAAAGGCCACTATCCCGAGAAAAAAGGAGAGAATCGCTCCTAATCCGGTAGCCAGACCATCCATCCCATCGAAAAAATTCATTGCATTGGTAATTCCCACCACCCATAAAACGGTCAATGCAATGTTTAAGACCTGAGAAAAAGGTCCCAGGCCTGTTGGGAAGACTCTCAGCACTATCCCAAAAGACATCACCAGTACAGTGCTTACAACTTGAACGAAAAGCTTTATGGACGCAGGGACCTCCTTAAAGTCGTCAATGAGACCTGTGACAAATACGATAGATGATGCTGCAAGAATGGCAAAGAGTTCTGTGGAATAGACCCCGTTGATCAGAATGCCGATACCAAAAGCAACGAAAATCGCCGCACCTCCAAGCAGGGGAGTAGCTTTCTTATGGATCTTCCTTGCATCGGGACTATCCAGGAGGCCCCATTTGATAGCAAGATATCTAAAAAGAGGTGTGAGGCAAAAAGATACTGTAAAGGAAAGGGCCGTAATATAGAACCACCTTTGCCCAAGCGATGAAAAGAACCTCTTCGTAGGAGGAAAAAGGAGAATCAACGTCACAAAAACAACAAATAAGAAGGTGTACCATGACACTTGAAGATGGAATTTAGTCTTCACGAGATGAGCTCCCCGAGAACTTCAACGACCGAATCAATAATTCGATTAACATCATCGTCTGTTAAGGAAGGATAGATTGGAATCGAAAGGGACTTCTTCCAGATCTGCTCCGTTCTACGGTAGCCTCTTGTTTTCAAATAACGGTGGAGGGGCATATATACAGGCCTGGCGCACTCAATACCCTTTTTTGCCAGGGCAAGGATCTGTGGTCCCGAGTCCTCTTCCAGTATTATGACATAGCGGTAATATATGTGACCATCATCCCTTAACGGCAATTGAAAGGGCAAAGAATCGAAGCCCTTGTAGTATTGTTGGGCGATTGACCTCCTCTTACGGATAAATGACTGAAGCCGATCCAGTTGGGCAAGCCCCATTGAGGCCTGTATATCGGTCATCTTGTAATTGTATCGTACACGCAGAGTGCTCTTCTGGTCGTACTCCCTGAGGTCACGGATCCGGTTTAGCAGATCCTGGGAATTAGACAGGACCATCCCCCCTTCGCCTGTGGTGATCACCTTTGTCGCATAAAAAGAGAAAATGGCCGCAAAGCCCAGGCTGCCGACATTTTTACCGTCACAGGTGGCTCCCACTGCCTGGGCACAATCCTCGATGACCGGCACACCCAATGAGATCAATTGGTTTAGATCCGCTGCCAGCCCAAAAAGATGTGGTACGATTATGGCCTTGGTCCGATGGGTTAATCTCTTTTTCACATCTTCAGGATCAATGTTCCAGGTGTATGGATTAATTTCTGCCAGCACAGGAGTAGCGCCAACATATCGAACGGCATTTAAAAGGGCGGAGCAGACATAGCTTGGAAAAATTACCTCGTCCCCGGACCTGATTTCCATGGCAAGGAGTGTCAAATGCAGGGCCGATGTTCCCGAACTGCACGCCACAGCACCCTTAATGCCCGCATTTTTTGCCAGGGCCTGCTCAAAACGCGAGACAATCGCCCCTTGAGCAATATGCCCCGAACCGATGACCTCTGATACGAACTGTATTTCCTCATGCCCCAGAGTTGGCCTGGAGTGAGGAATAGATGTGTGATGCTTTGCAGATTTCAATGGGTTTAATTTTTACGAGGTTATCAATCAGTGCCTTTCAAAAACTACGCGGACGAACGCCTTTCATTAGCTCGCTTCGGTAAACTTCAATCTAAGGGGTTAGATATTGATAAAGAGTCTGAGAGGGCAAAATGCCTCTGCATACTTGACCCTCCCCTGGATACCACGAAAATTCGCACTCGATCGAGCAAGCTCAACGATTGATAGGTCCTCGATATTGGTTTTCATTACCTGGGACTCGTGGGCCTCAAGTGCCTTGATCTTCTTGTCAAGAGATTCGGAAATATCCACAAACACTTGGGGTGTGAAATTGTTGGTGGTTGGTACCTCGTAAAACAGAACATTTTTCACATACCTCGTGGCGGAGAGAACGGATCTATTAACAGTGCGGTGATCCTGATGTGTATCGTCGAAAAAATTGATAAAAATAAAATGTGGTTTAATCGAGTCAATATACCGTTCGACCGTATGAATCATCTCATTGCCCTTGTCGGGCAGTTCGGTGTCCTTAAACCCGGCCCAGAAAACGTCCCTGGCACCGATAATCTCTGCCGCTTTTAGCTGTTCTTGGTATCTTAGTTCTGTGTTTCCTCCCTTTTCCCCCTTTGTAATGAGCAACAGAAATATTTTATGGCCCCTCTTGGCATATTTGATTAGCGTTCCTCCACAGCCTATTTCAATATCGTCGGGATGAGGCCCGATAGCGAGTATATTCATTTGTTCCCCCGTAAGATACTCAGGCTCTTGTCTCCATGGTTAAGTACAAGGTCAATTACCGACATATATGGCTCAAATTCTTGAAAAAGTTGATTATATTCAGGATGTTTGTAGTCCTGAAAAATTACCTTGATACCACTGTTTGCGTATTTCTGTAGATCCATATATTGGCTGCCGCCGCTTCCTGCCAGATATGTGTCTGCACCGAAATACTCTGTTATGGCAACGAGTCTTTCATCCGCGTCATGGGGAAGCTCTCCGAGTTCTGATGCCACAAACAGGGGTGTGTCTATCCCGAGCAAAGCGACCAATCTCCTTATCACAGCTATATTCAGTTGTGAAATCATCTCCCAGTGAGAGGCAAAAATCTCTTCAAGGAATTCATCCAGGTTATGATAGTATGGCGATTTTTTGTAATTGGTCAAGATCGACTGTCTCTGTTTATGCTGCCATTTTACCGAGGTATTGATTGCCACTTCATTTATCAACTGAGGGTACTTATACCTGACCGGAACCGTCAGCCATTGCCATCCCTGGGCCGTCTTGATCTTGTTCCTGTTCTGCCACTCGTTCTTTTTGAACTGCACATTATCCAACAGGACAAATATATCTGCTCTGTCAATCTTATTAAAATACCCCAACCATGGCAGGTACTGAGGTTGATGTACGGCCACAACCATCGTTATTTACCTCAGATTCTCCGAGTGCCTGTTACTTGAATTTCTCGCCGCCATATTCCAAGGCTTCTTTAATATCCTGTTTGACCTGGGGATCATTGAGGAGATGCTTTATTTCACTCCTCGCGGTCTTTGCCACAAATTCAATACCCTCTTTGACATTCTGCTTTACACCGTCAATTACACGAGGATAAAAGGCAAGATTGGCGGTCTCATAAACGGCCGTCTGCACCCCATATTGTATCCCTTCTTTGATCTGCTGCTTCATAGCTGCCGCCGCAATGAAAAACACTGCAAGCAAGACGATACCCCATGGGATTGCCATGATAAGATGCCTTAAAAAAATGTTGCCCACCTCATCCTTTTTCATTTTCTTTCCCTCCTTTCTGCGATGTGCTCAACGAACCGTAATGAGCTATTTTCCACCCCTTGAATGCCTAAAACCTCCTCTCCCCGGTCCCTCCCTCCTTGACCTACCTGAAAGTTACAAAGATTGGGTTGGAAACCAGGTCCCCGCATCCCCGGGCATCGATCCTGTAATATATCTTCCGGCCCGGTTTGAAATATTTGTCTTCATAATCGATTTCTATTGGTAAAGAACCGTCAAAGACCTCCAGCAGTTCACCCGATCTTATTAACCTTATTTTCACACGGTTTTCAGTGGGTTCTTTCAGGGACAGAAAAACATGAACTCTCGGGTTGTCGTTTAAGGCTATTTCATCACCGGATACTGCTTTGTTCTTACATCCGGCCGAGGAAACAGAAAAATCATTAAGGACCATGCGCTGGGGATATTTTCCCCTGCAAGCATACATCCTTCCCTGTCTCATGGCAAAAAGAATTTCCTTTTTTGTCTTTTTCTTCACCAGGAGTATTGTTGGAAAATTCCCTAATTTTTCACCAGATCCGCCATCTTTATGAAAATCCGCCGTTGAAATGGCCCATACCGGCCTGGCCCTTTCACCCCTGCAATACTCCAGCAGGACCCTATCCCATTGATGACCGGGCTCCGTTACCGTTATAGTATCCCCATACAGGGCTGCGAATCCCGTATAACCTTTAGCTTGCTGCAAAACCTCGGGGTATGGCGGCGTATTTACAAAAATCGGCCCCATCTTCCGGACGCCCGATCTTGTCTCTGGGTAATTCCAGAAGGTCAATCCGCCCTTGGAATCAACATAATCGATAACCAGTTGATGCGGTACTATACCCTGATCACCATGATACTGGTCAAAGGGAGAACTCCTGAAGGGGGCTCCATTGATAAAGAACACGAGAGAAAGCCCACAAATGACAATACCCCATATCCTGGAAAACCCTTTCCATCTTAACATAAAAAGGCCCATAACGAACGGAATCAAAAACAGCAATATTTGCGGTAAAAAAATCATGACATAGCGCGTGGAAAAACCGTTGTGCAGGATAGGAAGGTCTTCATAATCTTCAGACTTTTCTAACCCTATGGTCAAAATCCGTTTTTCATGGTTGTGTGCGGTGAGATTGCCTTTAAAATATGAGCCGGTCCAGTAATAAAAGGGAGCTGTTTCAGAACCGGGAATAATGATCATTTCGGGAACCTTTTCTGCTACTTCATTGATGCACCTCAGAAAATTTTCCGCCCCTCCTTTGTTGATTGAATTCAGCTCTACCCTTTTTTTAAAGATATTCCTTAACGGGAAAAGACCGTATTCCATAGCCAACCGGTCATGGTCATTGATAAACAGAACCTCAAACCCTCTTTCCTTGGCAAGTTTAACAAGGGCTTCCGGATGTAGTTCGCCATCACTGAAAGTCGTCCTTAGGTCAATCAGACCCGCGACCTGAATATACCCTGATGCCCATGCTGCATAAGAGGTCAGAATAACAAAAGCAGGTATCAAAAAAACCAGTCGTATTAAACGCATTGCCATTTCCCGCGAGCTTTTTTTCGAGGTTATTTTATTTGAAGAGTTGAGAATAAAGTGCGTCAATCTTCTCAACCATATTTTCCACACTGAAGTCATGGGCCATTGTTCTGCCTCTCTGACCCATTTCAACTCGCATCTTCTTATCCATCAAAAGTTCTCTGATAGCAAGTGACAGGCCATTCACATCACCAGGCTCGACAAGCAATCCGTTCTTCGTATTTTTGACCAAGTCGATGATGCCCCCCACACGGCTTGCTACAATAGGCTTTCCGGCCGCCATGGCCTCAACCAATACCCTCCCCATACCTTCGTTTAAAGAGGGAAGGACCAAAACATCCAGTATCTGCATAATCTCGGGAATATCACCTCGCCACCCCAAGAACACTACCTTGTCTGCTACGCCCATTTTCAAAGCTTCTTTTCTTAATTCGTCTTCAAGCTCTCCTTTCCCCACAAAAATCAGCTCTGGCTCGGGAATGCTTTGCCAGATCTGTACCATGGCCTTGAGCAGGTACAGAGGGCCTTTGATAGGAAGCAACCAGCCCACCGCGCCTACTATCAATGCTTGAGGATTCAGGCCCAGGGAGGTTTTCTTCTCCCTCGCATTGACCTTTGCGGTCTTGTACCGCTCTATCTCAACCCCGCTGTGAATCGTGACAATTTTGTGCGGACTAGAAACGGAAAACTCAATATAATCGTTCCTTTCAGCCTCGGTGAGGGCTACCATGCGATCTGTGATAGGGGCGGTAACCTTTTCCAACAGAAGAAATAATTTTGAAGCAAGTGGGCCGAAGTGCCCGTAAAACACATGGCCGTGAGGAGTGTGGACTATGATAGGGACGCAGGCCAGCTTGGCGGCCCATCGGCCCAATAGCCCTGCCTTGGAGCTGTGGGTGTGAACGATGGCTGGCTTTTCGCGAATCATCAACCTCCACAGAGAAAAAAATGCGCGAAGATCCTGAACAGGGTCTATCCTTCGCACTAGAGAAGGCATGGAAATGACCTTTACTCCAGCATTTTCAGCCTTTTCAATTCCGCGGTCAACCGACTCTTTTTCCAGAGCGGTCATCTGAGATTCAAGGGAAAGACCGTGGACCAGCATCAATTCATATTTATCAGCCAAACCCAGACACGTGAGCAGCGTATTTTCCGCTGAACCTCCCCTGTCCAGACGCGTAATGACGTGAAAAATCTTATTCAAAGCTTTTTAGTCCTATGAAATACGAAACAGTATTTACGTCAACCTAAATAAGATTCCTTTTCCATAAGCATTTCATCAAGGATCAACTTTAACTGGTATGTATGGCGTTGCCACGAATAATTTTTTACCACATATTCACGGCAATCAAGCCTCAACCGATCATATTGCTTCTTTCGGGTAAAAACTTCGCCAATAGCCATCCGGATCCCCTCTGCCATTGCCTCGGGCGAGGTGTCCCTGAAAAGAAACCGGGAACCGAAATTGGACAGAATTTCCTTTGTTCCACCCACAGGTGTGCCTAAGACCGGCGTGCCGCAGGCCATGGATTCGGGCGTCACAAGACCGAAGCCCTCCAAGTGCCGAGTCGGCAAAACAAAAAAATCAGCAGCGCCATAGAATTCGGGTAGTATATTTGAGGGGATGAACCCCACCATAGTAACCTCATCAAGCAGGCCGTATTCTTCAATCAGATTTTCAAGGTTTTGTCTCTCAACTCCCTCGCCGCCCAAGATAAGATGGATCGCATCCTGATTTCTCTTCAGGATGCGAATACATTTTAATAAATTCTCAATGCCCATCCTTGGCTCCAGGTTCCGGACAGTAAGAAGATGGGTCTTGCCTTCTGGAAAACCCAATTTATTTTTAAGGGCTACGCGATCTTGAGGCGGCTTGAAACGATCCAGGTCCACACCACCCGGATTGACCACAATCCGGTCGGCCTGTATTCCATGTATATCCTGCACCTTTTCTTTCATGTATTGGCTGAGGGCCACAATCTTTACAGCCCTTTTTAGACAGAATCTTTCAATCCTGCGGCGGATATTAACGTGAGGGACGTTTCTCAACCGGCTCCTGTTTGCGTGTGATAATAAATACTCCTCATGGCTCGGTGAGTGAAATATATAGAGCAGGGGAACGTTCTTGAGGCGTCTCGTGAAATATATAGAGCAGGGGAACGTTCTTGAGGCGTCTCATAATGGAAAGGGAGAAAGTGTTGAAAGGCTGGTGGCAGATGGCCACTTGAACACATCCCTAATGGTGAACGATGGCAGCCCCTCCTGACGGGTGATGGCATAGACCTCCATGCCTTCCCGCGCTAATCCGACAGCCTGCTGGTGCAGCACTTGCTCAGACCCGCTGGTTGGCTCCTCCAAAGGAACATCGGCTATAAATAGAATTTTCATGCTCCGGTTTCATCCGTATGTTTCGGTACATAAAGTAGAGCCAATGTAATATTAGGTTTCCTTGCGATTACGATATACCTGGCTTATTCCCCTCACTCAAAAATATGCCTGTTTTCGTATGTCCATTTGTAAAGCTTTTCTATTCCTTCATCAGTCTTTATAACCGGCTTCCATCCAAAATCGTTTTCAGCTAAAGAGATATTATCAATAAAGACCTTCTGATCTCCTGGTCGCCAGTCGTCATACGCCAACGGAATCCTTTCGCCTTTGAGCTTTTCCAAATACCGGATGAGTTCATGAAGCGAGAGTGTATTTTTTGGACCTCCGCCAATATTGTATACCCTGCCTGCAATCCGATCCCTTTTCTCATACGCAAGTTCATAGGCCCGGACAAGATCATCGATAAAAAGGACGTCCCGAATTTGTTTGCCGTCGCCGTAAATGGTGATCTGTTTTCCTAATGCGACGGCTATGCAGAACCAGGCAACCCAACCCTGGTCCTCAACCCCGAATTGACGATAGCCATAAATGCACGACTGCCGCATCACAATCGTCTTCAGACCATAGATTCTATAGTAGTCCCGGCAGTACTGATCAGCCGAACCCTTTGAGCATCCGTAAGGGGAATGAAAGTCAAGATTCCGCTTTTCGTCAACACCTTCAGGCAGGTCCTGGTAAATATATCGACCATCTCTTTCGATTATTGGTAGAGGCATAAATTAAAGTTGTTTCCGGGTCATACTTTCGAATGGCCTCTAAGAGATTAAAGGTGCCTAAGGCATTAATCTCGAAATCCTCACGTGGATTTACAACGGACGTTGTAACCGCCACCTGAGCAGCCATGTGAAGGATTAAATCAAATGGCCCTTTTTGAGTAACTAAATCAATCAGATCTTCAAATTTCCTCACATCTCCTTTTACAAACTCGACCGAACATACATTTTTGATCCACTGGAGATTCTTATCTGAGCCAATTCGTGATAGGTTGTCAAAAAGAACAACTTTATGACCTTTATTAGCAAAATAAGTGGCACAATTGGCCCCTATAAATCCCGCGCCGCCCGTGATTAAAATTTTCATTTTATATCCTCTATCAGTTTAATAATATGCCTATAAATTTTTCCTGAGGTATCCTCTTCACTGAAGAGCCTGGATCTTTCCAGGCCTTTTTGAGAGTAACACTCCCTTTTTTCAGGATCAGCTAACAAATCTGCCATAGCTCGACTCAGTTCATCAACATCAAGCGGATTTACCATTACACCTGCATCACCTATAACTTCGGGCACCGCTGTAAGGTTTGATGCAACTACAGGAGTGCCACAAGCCATGGCTTCTAAAGGGGGCAAGCCGAAACCTTCGTATAAGGTAGGAAAGACAAAAAGGTCTGCCATCGACAACAGGGCCTCCGGATGATCTTCTTCCCTGATGGTGTTAGTAAAAACAATCCTATCCATGAGTTCTTGACCGGCAACAAGATTTTGGATCTTAAGACCGTGTTCATCAAGCGGCCCCGCCAGGACCAGCTTGTATTCGGGGAATCCCCCGGCTATTTTCCCGAAAGCCCTTACGAGCGACTCAATATTTTTGTGAGGTTTGAAGTTACCGAGATAAAGCACATATCTATCAGGCAGGCCAAGCTCCTTTCTGACCCGGGCGAGCAATTCAATATCCTTAACAGGCATACCGATTTCCGACACCCAAAGGAATCACCGCAATCTTTTCCGGCTCAATCCTCCAGAGTCTTATTATATCCTGTTTCGCATGTTCTGAATCGGTGATTATACTGACTGATTTTCGGGCAAACACCCTTCCAAATATGGCATAGTAATATCTTCCCAAAATCCCCAACTTTTTTCGGTAAAGAGGAAACACAAGAAACATCAAATCAAGTACCTGATTGACAGTACAGGTGCGAGTAAGCATAGGAGCCTTGTAGTAGGGAGAGTAGAAAAAATCAATCCCGTGGGCCTTGATGGCCAGGGGAAGCTTCACCTGATCCCAGAAAAACGTCGGGCAGGAGGGGATGACCACCTGACCGATCTTGTCGGAAAACCGCATAGGCAAGGGCTTTTCGGAAAAAAGGAAAAGGACGTGTTTTTGGTCGTGTGCCTCAAAATACTCCAGGAAGTTGGCAAGGGACCTCCCGATGCCCGTCACCACGCCGTTTTGGATTTCCCTTGCGTCAATGCCGATTTTCATGGTCAAAGGCTTTCCTTGCGCGCCTGCAGGACAAGACCTTCATAAATGGCCTCGGTCCTTTTTGCATTAACCTTGACGTCAAAGCACCGCTCCATACGTTCCCGGGCCGTGCGGCCCATGCGCTGTTTCATGCCTTTGTTTTCCAGGATACGACAAACAGCGTCGGCAAAAGCGGAAATGTCCCCGACAGACACGAGAACACCCGTCACTCCATCGTCAATCAGTTCCGGGTTCCCGCCCGTGTCAAAGCCCACTGTCGGTTTGCCCGTGGCCATGATTTCCAGAATGGCCCGGCTGCAGGCTTCTCTTTCCGTCACGGCAACTCCCACGTCAAACGTTCGGATAAGCCCGGAGGGATCGGGAATAAAACCCGTGAACACAACGTGGCCACGCAGGCCGAGGCTTTCGGCCCGCTGCGTGAGTTCCTGTTTGCGTCCCTTGTCGTCTTCGGAAAACTCACCGCCCACGAAAAGAAAAACCACGTCAGGACACCTGTTAAGGATGGTCGGGGCAGCCTCCAGGAGAAAATCCGGGTTCTTGCGCCCGCCCAGATTGGAAACCAGGCCCACGACCCTCTTCCCTTCAAGGCCGTACGCTTTCAAAATTGCTTCCGGAGGATCTCCGGGCGAAAATCTTTTTCCGTCCACTCCATTGAGGGCAACCCGGACCCTGTCCGGGATTCCGGATGAAAGCCGGAATCTTTCCGCAACGGCCTTGGAATTGCAAATAATCCCATTGGGCAGAAACCAGAGCCTGCGTGAGATATCCGTTTCTTTTCCAAAAACGAGGTTGCGCTCGTGCCAGATGACCGGGATGCCCATTGCGCGACCGATCACGGCGGACAGGACATTGTTTCTGGGGCTGTAGGAGTGGATGATGTCAATCCGTTCATGCCAGCAGATGCGTGACAGTGTGGCCAGGGTTTTTGAGATGGACACGAGGTTTTTCGGACGCAATTGGGGAACCTGGCAATAATGGACTTCCATGCCAAGGGGACGTGCTTCTTCCACCAGGGGGCCGCGGGACGGGATCAGCAGATGGAGGCGGTACCTGTCCGGGTTCAGGTTCCGCCAGAGGTTTAAAAGGCTCTGCTCACCCCCGCCGATATTGACCGAGTTGTGCAGGTACAAGACCGAATACCTGACACGAGCCTTTTTTGCGACCAATGTATCGTATGCATTTTCGATACGTCCGATCATGATATTTGCATCGAATTTTTCTCTAAACTTGGCGTACCCAGCCTTTCCCATACGTTGCCGGGCGGTTTTGCCGTTAATTAAAGTTCCAAGCCGTCCAGCCAGGGCTTCCACGTTTTTGGGAGGCACCAAATATCCATTGACGCCGTCTTCAATAATCTCGGTGATTCCCCCCACCCGTGTGCCGATAACAGGCTTACCCTGGCACATGGCCTCTATTAGGGCTATCCCCAGTCCCTCCCTATCGACACTGGCCAACACACAAATGTCTGTTATCGCAACAACCGGCCAGATGTCGTCAACCAGCCCTAAAAATTCGACACGGTTGCCAATCCCGAGATCGTTTGCATATTTCAAAAGATCGGATTTAAGCGGGCCGTCGCCTGCAACGGAAAGCATGGCATTCGGATGATGTTGGACTATTCTGGCAAAAGCCTCAAAAAGATAACGGTGTCCCTTGTTCTCGACCAAAGAGGCACTGATATGGATTCGGACCAAATTGTCTTTATCCTCCTGAACGGATCGGGATAACGGCCTTGGGCAGGTCACTCCGTTATAAATGACCACTGTCCGTTGCCGGTCTATGCCCGCACGGGAGACCATGAAATCTCTCACAGCCTCCGAGCAACAGATGACGCGGTCTGTGGTCAGGCCGAGAATCCTTTCCACCCACAAGTTCCTTCGGTTCAACTGCATTCCTACGGTATGGACGTGCGACAGGACGATGGGCACGCGGGCCAAAAGAGCGGCAAGCCTGCCCATGGTGGACGCGTAATACCCATGGGCATGGAGCACCTTTACCTTATGCCTCCTGAGCCTAAGGGCGAGAGAAAGTATGTTGATGGGGTTGTGGTACGTCTTGAGATTGAGTATCTGCAGGTCATGTCCCTTACGGGTTATTTTGTCCGCGATGGCCCCGCCTCCGGCAAGGCACCAGATGCTCACATCGTATTTGGACCTGTCAAGCCTGTCGGCCAGGGTTTCGACAACGCGCTCCAGACCCCCGATTTTAAGGTCCTCCACGAGGTGGATTAATCTGATTTTCTTGCCGGTCATTTTTTGCATACGCAAATCAGGTTCTTGCCAAGGTGGTCTGGGACTGAGTAGTCCTGGATATAGAAAAGGAATCGAATAGCCTGATGAAGTGTTCTGACCAGTAGCCGACGGAAGCGGTTTTTCAATGAGCGTACGTGAATTTGTGATGAAGTCATTTCGATGGTGCGGAAACCAGCGCTCCACATTATCTGGAAAAGGCTTTTGTCCGTAAAGCCGGTCTCATGAGTGAAGTCCCTGTAGCACGAGTCAAGCGAGAACGGATTGCTCATGTTTGGAACTCGCACAATACACCTTCCTCCACTTTTTAGTGAGCGCCAAACCGATGATATGAGGGCCAGTGTGGAGTCTTTTGGAATGTGTTCCAGAACGTCGTGAACAACAATAAGGTCAAAGGCGCTGTCATTGTCTTCCAGAAAGGTGGTTGCATCACTTTCTGAGACCCTCTTGGTTACATATTTTTCGCAGAACTCTACCTGTTGCCCGGATACGTCTATACCCCAATGGTTTTTGTAGCCCTTTTTCTCCAAATAGTACAAGAAATGCCCTGCGCCACAGCCGACATCGAGGATTTTGGAATTTTTATCTTTTGGCAGAATTGAAGAATAACAAGCATCGAATTCAAGGCAGGCCCGTTCAAATTGATCACGCGTCAATATGTTGTGGCGCGAAAAGGTGGATTCAAAGTAGCTTTCCGACAGAATGTCTCTGCTCATATTTTCCTGCTTTCCTATTTTTACAGATCACGCTGTGATTGACTGACGATTTCAAACATGCTCTGCAAGCGATGAGCGTAGGTATGCTTTTCTATGACCTCCCGCTGCCCTTGGACCCCGATTTTCATGCGCTCTCGAGGGTTCTCCAGGTAGTGGCGTATCTTCCTTTTCAGGTCGGTGATGTCATCAAAGCCCACCAGATGCACGCCGTCCTCAAACAACCGAAAAACATCCTTTTGCCTATCCACAAGCACGAAACAGCCGCATGCAAGGGCTTCGAAAATCTTGGGACTTGCCTGAAAACAGGGCGTCACGCCGTCCTGGTAGTGGACGACAAGGACAATCTTAGCGGCACGATATATTTTCACCCAACTCGAGACATCAATGTGTCCACTTGTTACCTGGCAGTTTTTTGGCCGTTGTGTGGCCGCTTTTTCCCAGAATGGCCCCCAGACCCCAACGGAAAACTCTCCGAGCTGATTCAGGATTTCCCACCGGTTTTGAGAAAAACCTCCGACAAAGACGATATCCTTGCCCAGTATCTCCTTATCTGCGTGCCTGAGTTCCGCAGGTCTATGATAGTCCGGGTCACAGGCAAACGGCAACCATCTTGCGCCCGTGATGCCATGCCTTTCCAGAAGCTCTATGGCCTCTGTACCAGCACAAAAGACGTGGCCATAAATCGGGGCTGTTTTTATGATGTTGTCATATTGCCTGGGGGCATCTGTTGTCCACAGCACTATTTTAGGGCCAAGTGACTTGATCTCCATCAAAGCGTCTCTGTGCGTGCGGAAACTTCCAACAAAAAGACAGAGGTCTGGCTTTTTTTCGGCAACAGTGTGAACCAGTTTGCTATTGAGCCTCGCCATGTCCCAGGCATTAAGAATGCTGAAGCGATCCCTGAGCCTACCCGGCAGAAAAAATGCCCTGTCATCGAAAAACATGGCTTTATGGCCGCATTTTTTTATGGCGTTGAGTCTATAGACGTTCGTATTTGTGAAGTGCGGGTTCAGGTTGCTGACGACAAGGATTTTCAAGGGATTACTCTCCGGATTTTGTGGTGTCCACGTATCTGTTGAATATTTTGGCATCTGAAAACCATTTGACCCGTGGAAGTTCCACGATACACCATGCCGCTATCTTGAATATCTGCCAGAAATCCACCTTTAACGCCTCCTTGAACCAGTATGCAGCTTGGCTCCATGTGCCGTTTATGCTATGAAGTTTTCCCAGTCTTTTCAAATGGATAATTAAGATTTCTGGATGTTTTTGAAATTCTTTCATGTGCTTTTCCAGCATTTTTGTTCTTCCCGGAATCAAAGATGCGAAGTTGGACGATATCTGTTCCGAATGTAAATATGTTCTTGCGAGTACTGCCGGCACAAAATCAAAATCATAATCCTCTGATATCCTCTTCCACATATCCCAGTCCTGGCAGCTTTTTAGTGATTCGTCAAACACACCTGCTTTCGAAAAACACTCTCTTTTTATTAATACCGACTGTGAGCCACAGACCGTCGGCCCCATAAGTAGTCTATTCCTAACATTCCCTCTAAACCTCGGGATATATGTTTTTAATGGAGCATTGTTCCCTTCCTCTCTTACTTCTGAGCCTGTGTAAATCAATCCAACTTTGTCAGAAACCTCTTCGAATGCATTTACTTGCTTCTCCAGCTTTGCAGGCAGCCATTCATCGTCATCGTCCAATAGAGCAATGTATTTACCTTCTGATAACCCAATGCCTGTATTCCTCGCTGCCGAGCCACCTCGGTTTGCACCGTGTCGAATATATCTTATTCGCTTATCACCAATACTTTTTATGACCTCCTGCGTATTGTCGGTTGAGGCGTCATCAACCACAATCAGCTCAAAATCGCAATATGTCTGATTCAACACAGAATTGATTGCCCTCTCTACCAAATGAGCCCTATTGTATGTAGGAATTATTATGCTGACTTTTGGCATAGTGATACTCTAAGCGATTATTACGGATAAACTGCATTCATCTTTCTGAAAACGCAGAACAAGTATCGTTTCAATTCGCTCCAGCTGTATCTCTCCATCAATTTTGTTCTTGCTTTCGAACTAATTTCATCAGACTCTTCTGAATACTGGAAACCATATTAGGCTGTTTCAGCAAGTTATTTTGATATTTCAGAGTCAACAATACAGCCATGTTATTTTGCTTCCAGTAGAAATAGCCTATGATAATAAGACTCAAAAACCCTATACGTTTTCCTGATCCTAAGCCCTGCGCGTTTGATGTCCAACTTTATTTTTTTTAGAGGATAATCTGTCTTCCCTATTTCCCAATAATGTTCGCCATCAAAAACGTGAACAGTAGCTTGTGGAAAAGGATGAGGAATCAGCTTTTTAATTTCCTTGATCCTTGGCAGTTCGATATTAAGTCTATAAACTGAAGTGACGTCAGGAAAAGACAAAATGACATGTCTGCATGAAACACGGCCTAATTCCTTAAGTGCTCCAGCGAAGTTCCTGTAAGGAACATGCTCCAAAACTTCATAACATGCGACAACATCAAAAAAACCATCCTTGAACGGAATTGCCAATACAGATCCAGCTACATCAGGCCGCAAGTTATGAGTAATATCTAAAGTAGTAACATTTACTTCTTTCTCTCTTAAATACCTTGTTACAAACCTATTGCCTATACCAATCTCTAGTACTTTCTTTGGCTTTAATGAAATAATTTCGTCAATCTGATGCCAATAGCTGATGAAGCGTTCTTTAGTGTCATAGGAAATGTTGAAATAATGATACTGCTCTTTAAAAGATTTCGACTTAATCATAGTGAACCCAATCTTCTTTTTATAATTTCTTTTATTCCATAATTAAGCAGACCGTCAAACAGGAACGTTACAAAAAAATAACTTATTACTCCAACTCCAATAAGAAAAAATAATTCAAAAACCCCAATTGGTTGCATACTACTCTTCAAAACAACTACGACTACTATCATAATCATTGAATAGAACAGGGGCAAAACTATCATCTTCCCAAAATTCTTAAGTTCACATTTTGTAATTTTTATAACCATAAAACTAAAACCAAGGGTGGAAACTAAAATGCTGAATAGCACAGAAATGGAAGCACCTAATATACCCCAACGCATGGTAAAAGGGTATATTAAGGCAATCAACACAATCAGCCGTATAACCTGCCATATAGTGTCTATCCTTGGTTTGCCAATTCCATGAAAAATCGGTCCCGTTGTCGCTGCAATGGACCTTACCAAGCCAGCTAAAACTAACATCTGTATTGCCGGCACCATCGGCATCCATTTATCCCCTAAAAATGTTTGCGTAAAATCTGGAGCAAGAATAAATATTCCTCCAGCTAACGGTATCGAAATAAAGGCAGTGAGTTGTAATACATCGAGATATGCCTCTCTCAATTTCGGCAAATCTTCCTGCAGTTTTGAATAAGCAGGAAATGTTACCTGGGAGATTACATGGGTTATTTCGGTAGCTGGCAAATTGGATATGAGGTAAGCCATCTGGTAAAAACCTAAAGCTGTGACACCCAGCATTTTCCCTACAAAAATATCATCGCCCTGTGTAATTAAAAAAATCAATATACTGGAACCCAATACCCATTTACCAAAACCAAAAAGTTCCTTGAACTCACCCTTGTCAAACCTGGCATGAGGCCGGTATGGGTGAAGTATATATGACATGAAAAGTCTAACAAAATTAGCTGCAAGTCCCCCCCAGACCAGGGCCCAGACATTTCGCAGCATAAAGGCCAATGTGATGGCAACCGTCAAATCAACTAAAGTTGCCGACAGTTCGTAAATGAATTGTTTGTTAAACTCCAGTTCCCTTTGAAAAAAAAGAATGCCTATATTTCTGAATCCTGAAAGGAGCGTAGATACGGCAATGACTTTTATCACCAGCGTGGCCTGTGGTGAATTGAAGAATTTGGCAACTATTGGCGCTGATAAAAACAGGACTAAAAACAGGACAATCCCCCGCATAGCGGAAACCGTCCATGCCGTGTCAAGGTATGATTCAACATTATCCTTTTTCTGTATTAAAGCTGCCTGAAATCCTGTCTGGGAAAAGGTTTCCAGAGTGCTTATGGCAAGCATAGCAATGCCGAGAAGTCCAAAATCTTCCGGGGCAAGCAACCTTGCCAGGATTATCGTCCTTATGAATCCCAGACCACGGTTAGTTATTCTCAGAGCGAAAACCCATATTCCACCTCGCACAACCTTCTTCGAAAGGGATTCAGGCTGTTGCAGGTTGTTTTTTCCAATCACCTCCTCATCATTATCATTAGAATTTTTCATTTTATCAGCAATAAGGCTTTATAACTTAGAGATTATGACCGCTGAGTTATCCTTCCCTCACACCAGGATCTAATCACTCCCCGCACTCCTGAATCTATGATTCCCTTTTTGTTCTCCAAATGTTCAAAAATGCTTTTGGGCTGATAATCTCAATGCCCTTGTAAGTTTTTAAGTCCAACAAGTGATGATCTCCGGACACGATACAATCTGCTTCTTATCTGTCGGATCATCTTTAATTACATCAACAGGTTCTTTTCCCTCAACAACCCAGGCAAACATTAAGATATCTTCAAAATATGCATCTATTTCATGAACACTTTTTCGGTGATATTTCTGAATTTTGGGGTAGAGCAAAATACGTTTGATTTCCTTTATGATAGAGGGAGATAAAATCAATTCAACTTGATTCTCTTTGACCAAGTCAAAAATCTTGCCAGGATTAGAATTCGGCTTGATAAGACCGCCTGCAAAAAGGTTTGCATCGACAACAATCTTCACGGAAATCTATCCCTGAGAGACTTCGATATTTTTGGCTGCCTGTGTTGCTTCTTCCAAAATCTGGTCGAGCTTATAAGGATCTTCGCCAATAAAAGAATCACTAATCTTTGACATGTTACTAAAAAAATGCTGCCTCGCTTTTTCCATTTGTTTGAATCTCTTAATTGGAATAATTGCCACCATAGGGATCCCTTTTCGTTCTACAATATACTGGTCGCTGCCGAATGATACTGCATTCATTATCGTACCCAGTATTTTTCGGGCCTTAAGGGCTGTAACTACCTTTAATGACATAATTTATAACCCCCTGAACTATATCAATTGATATAGTTGCATGCTAATGAAAAAAAATTTCATTGTCAAGCAAATAGAGAAAATGGAACTTAGCTCTCCGCTCTTAACTCTCCACTCTCCCCTTTTAGGCTCGGTATCATGATCACCATGGCCAGTACGAACCAGAAGGGTTCCATTATTCGCACGATAATAAAGGTATTTGCGCCAATGGAGTGCACTAGCAGCCCTATAAAACCGGCCAAAAAGCCCATGCAAAGGCCCTTCTCGAAAGGTTCATGTGTTTCTTTCAATATACGGTAGGACTGTGCAAATATCCTGGACATCAGGATAAAAAATGTAAATAAACCAAGGACACCTGTTTCAATGAGGACCTTGAAATACTGGGCGTCCACAAATCCATAACCGGTGACGCCAAAGCCAAAAATGGGATGCTTGATCCAATCCCTGGCAACCCTTTTCCAGCCTTTCACACGCTCAGTCGTTGAGGTATCCAGTTTTATCCCTGATATCTCCACCACATCAGTGCGATCTTTGCCCTGCTCAAACGTATAGGCAACTCTTTCCTTTGCAGGATTCGGGGCAATGAAGGGTAGAACAAGACCAATAAGCACAAGTATCAGAAAGACCCCTTGTCTTTTTTCCGAAAACCAGACAAAGGCCAGCAGGGCGGGAATCGTTGCAAGATATGAACTTCTGGACTCGGTATAAAGCAATGGTATGGCAAACAGGAATATGAGGATACCGTATATCAATTGAACTCTAAAAACGGTGGCGGTTAAGAACAGGCCCGTAGTGATACAGATCATAAAAAGCAGGTAACCTCCAAAGGTATTCGGTTCACCTACCTCTCCCTCAAACGGTGCTGAGACTCTACCGCCTTCAGGGATTTGAGCTATTCCTATGAGCGAAACAATGATGCAGGTAATCAGCATGGCCCACGAGCGAAACAATGATGCAGGTAATCAGCATGGCCCACAGAAAGTATTGTATCTGCTTCCTATCTTTTAGATGATTGGCCACCATGAAATATATCAACATATATTCAAAATACTTAAGCACAAAGAAGAATCCGGTTTTTAAATCAACGCTTCCAAATACTGATGCCAAGAGAGTAGAGCTCAGGCAGACGATGATATAATAACCAATAGGTTTGTTGAGGGGCGTTTTTAGGAACAGGCCCAAAGGAACAGGCCCAATTGCTTATTAATGGCCATTTTTGCAAGCCAGCTGAACCCGATAATGAGGATCGCAAAATCATCAAACCTTAATGTCACGCCCCGACCTAAAGAGGCTCCTTTAGTTGTGCCAACAACAAATTCAGGACTGAGTAACATGGAAAATATAAGAAGATATAGGGCGGCTTCCGTGCTGGCCAAACAGATGATAAAAAAGATGATGCCTCCCCCCAGTAAAAATGCCTGGAGGGTTGATAATTCGGGCATCATAAAGGCAAAGGCAGCGGCAATAATCAGTAGAATTATTAATGGGAGAAGGAGTTGAATAGTGGTTTGGCCGGAGGTATTTTTCATAGCGAATTCTCTGCCTTACCTTGTACTAAAACGATTCAAATCCATACACATTGCTTGAAGGGTAAGGGCTGGCTCCGAAACTTATAGTGTTCCACAGGCGCGGACTCAGAGCCGTTTTTCTCTTGAAGGTTCGGAGGGTCCCGATTTCTTGGAGAAGAGAGTTTTGTATGCCCAGCCAAGGGTGCCATCCTCAAGTTCCACAAGAAACCAATCTCCGTTCGCCTCGTGAAGCGTTACAGTATCTCCTTTCTTTAGAAGGTACTTTATTTGAGACTCAAACGAGGGTTTTTCACGGACGCGACCAGTGTCGACCTTAAGAACGAACTTGCTCTCTGCTTCTTCGTTGGGCTGTGAGAGGACTGCGGATTCATAAGTGTTGCCGTTGCGGAGGAAAAGGCTTTGATGCCCCCAGCTTGTACGGCCATCTTTAAACTTCAAAATATACCATTCGCCCTTCTGTTTTACCAGGGTAACCTCGCTCCCCCTTTTTAACTTATACAGTATAGATGATTCTGTTGTAGCCCTTGAACGCAGGTTTGCAGCGGCTACATTCACGAACACTCTGGCTGGTCGCGAGAGCAGGTTCTCTTCAGTAGCTCGGGAGATTTTCAAATTGCTTTCTGCAACCTCTTTCTCAGGTGATGGAACCGAGCCCCCAGAACCAACGAGCGAAACGGGTTCCTTAATCGGTTGCAGGGATCTTTCCTCAACTGAGATTTGTTCCTGCGGCGCGTGGACCGTTTTTCCGGAACCGACAGACACAACCGGCATCTTGATGGGTTGCGAGGGCTTACTTGAGGACACCGCCCTGTTGCTGATCTCTTTTGAGAATCCTTTGTTTTTAAACAGATATTTTTCAATGGGCAAAACACCACCTTGCCAGAGCAACCCGACGACTAATAGAGCCAGTGCTATCAATATCATCAGAATCTTTAAAGCGCCGCCTCTCCTCTTTTTCCTTTTCTCTTTCTCTCCTTTTCCTTCTTCCCCGTAGGCATAATAGGATTTATAGTATTTGAAGCCTTGAAAATCAGGGCTCACCTCTGCCTTTATGCCATTTAAGGCCACACCCATGAGGTTGCTCTTGACCTGTGACAACTGGAGGGTAGACCTCTTGAGGAGACCCCTTGACACACTCCCTATACGGTATACAAAGACCACGGCATCGACCTTGGCCCCTAATATCAAGGGATCAGCCGTGGAGAGGATTGGGGGGGTGTCAAAGATGATAATATCATAGTCATCTTTTACCTCTTCAATAAAATCTTCAAGTCGCTTTGAGTCTATTAGTTCTGATGGATTGGGCGGTATAGTGCCGCTCGTCATTATGTGGAGGTTATCAAGACCAGGTGTAAACATCACCTCATCAAAGTCCATTTCTCCGATTATGACATCTGTAATGGTCTTTATCACATCACTCCAGGAATAATTTCCAATCAAGACATCAGTCAGTCCCGGGCTGGTTTCTATACCAAATACCTTCGACAACATGGGTTTTCTCAAATCAGATCCCACCAGGAGTGTTTTCATTCCAGCCTGAGCCATAGTTATGGCCAGGTTGATGGCAACCATGGTTTTCCCCTCCTGTGGGGATGCGCTGGTAACACTGAGCGTTTTTACCTTTTTATCCAGGATGCGAAACTGAATGTTGGTCCTGAGTCCCCTGAAGCTTTCTGCCATAATGGACTGGGGTGCAAAATGAGACACAAGGGACATATTCAGTTTAAAGGAATCTTTATGTGCGCCTTTGGGACCTGTGTCCTTCAAGCTCTCCAAGATACTTTTGATATCCCCTTGAGGGATGACACCCAGGACTTGAGTCCCGAGCGTCTCTTCCACATCTGCAATGGCCCCAAGAGAGGTGTCAAAGGTTTCAACGATAAAGGCGATTACTATCCCGAGAATTAGGCCAACGATCACACCCATCATTCCTGTAGCCGCTGTCTTCGGTGGATTAATTGGGGAGGTTGGGAGAAAAGCAGGCCTGACAATGGTAATTTCCTCTGGTTTCTCAGCCTTTCTTATGGATGCCTCCTGATTCTTTTGTTCCAGAAGTGCGGTCATATCATTATAGGAGTCAACTTTTCTTTTCAGCCGATTATATTCGAGCTTTTTTTCCATCAACTCACTGGTTTTCTTGTCAACAATCTCCAGTTCTTTTTTTAGATCCACCTTCTTATTATTTATACTGCTGATCTGCAATTGGGTTATCATTACCATCTTTCGAGCAGTTTCGATTGTCTTGCGCTCTATTTCTATAACCTCAGGATGCTTGGCCGTGTAGTCCTTCAATAAAGAATCTCTTTTAAGTACAAGCTCTACCAGGGTGTCATTGGCATCTTGATACTGTTTATTGGCGTGAGCTGAAAAAAGGTTTGTGCCAGTAGCTGACGGGTCTTTTAGGAATTGCTCCAGCTTCAGGTGCAACTCATTGAACTCATTCTCAGCCTCATCCAGATCTCTTATCTTATCCTTTATTTCCTTGGCCCTTAAGAACAGGTTTTCGCTTTGCAAGTCTATAGAAAGCAACTGGTTTTCCTGTGTGAACCTGTTAAATTCATCTTCAGATTCCCGGAGTTTTCGCCGTGCTTCCTCTAACTGCACAGAAATATATTTCAGTGCATCAACTGTGCGCCTGTTTTGTTCTCGAGCGTGTTCCTCCTTGAAAATTAACGCGATGGTATTTGCAAGTCTTTGGGCAAAAGCCGGGTTGGTATCCGTCACTTCAATGTTTATGATGTTGGTGTAGGTCTCTCTTGAAACTTTAACCTTAGCCTGAAGGTCATTAACCGCTTCCGCTATGCTGGATTTCAAAAGAGCCTTCTCCGATACGGCCCCTTTAGGGATCTTTCCCAGTTTTTCAGCCACCTTCTGCATTATTGAATAACTCTTGATAATAGAGATCTGGGTCTCAATATCGTCCGCAGAAGACCATGAGAGCGTTCTGGCATAGAGGCCCTCTACGGTGGTTTCTTTTTCAAATTTTACGCTGGAAACAGAGGTGTAAAGAGGGGTAGGGGCCCTCAGGATGGCAAAAGAGGTGCTGAATATGCCTAGTACAAAAACAACAAGAAGGACCGTTAATTTGTGTTTTTTTAAAATACGCCAGTATTCCCGAAGATCTACATCGTATTGTGCCAATACAGTCCCTTCCTGTTTTTTGCAGGATTTTCTTAACTGTTAAAGATAACTTGCCCCATTTTATTTTCGGCGGTCAAAATGCAAAAATCTGCGGAGAAAATATTTTTCTTCGAATTCTGCCGGGTAGAGGAGCAGATCCAGCAAAGGCTTCGTATTGGCGATCCACTCATTGATGTCCCCTATACGCATGCGGGGAACATAGACCAGGTCCCCATCTTCAAGGGGAATGTTTTGGCGCAGATCAGCCTTTCTCAGGAGAGCCTTCAGGTCTGCCATCATGACAAGCGGGCTTTTGCCCGGTTCATATGCCCTTACAATAAGCGTATTTTCTTCCTTGGCCAGCGAGGTAAAACTGCCTGCCAGAGCGATGGCAGCCAGAAGGTCCTGAGCATCTTTAAGGGAATATACGCCCTGGCTGTTTACCTCACCCATCACATAAACCCTTTCACCATATTCGGGCAGTTCCGGAACATCTATCACATCACCATCATCAACTATGACATTCAGCCTCTCATCACCTTTTTCAATAATATCGTAGAGGTTGATCCTATAGGTCTTACCGCGCTTCATGAGCTTTACATTCTTTATATCAGCATCAACTGTATAGCCACCTGCCAGGGCAATAAGATCCATCAGGGTTGTCTTACCTTTCAGATAGATCTTCCCACTTCTGGCTTGAGATATATGGGTCGTTCTCAGGGAAGCAAGTTCTCCCAGGATCAAAACGCTCTTGCTCTTAAATTCCTTTACCAGGATATCAATCCTGGGATTTTTTATGTAGTTAGCAATTTCTTTGGTCAGCATGCCATCCAATTGGCTGGGGGCCAACCCGGCTACCTCAAGGTCATCTATGAATGAATATGAGATCCTACCCCTGTTATCTACCGTGACAGTAGTTGCCGTGACCTTATTCCCGACATGTGAACTGATTTCTAGTACATCCAGGGGACCAATACGGTATTCCGGGATCCCGGCAATTTCCACAAAAACCTTGTTTTCTTTTAGCCTGCTCAATACATAAACCGCTTCCTTTTCTGCCTCTCTATCTGCCTTTCTGGTGGTCACCTCATCTCTTGTAAGGGCAAGTTCTTCCACTGGCGTGCCCTTTACAGCCACGCTGGAGTAACATGACTGGATAATCAAGGCCGGAAACAAATAGATAATATACAGGAGGATTCTTATGGATAATATCGGAAAATTTTTCCGATCTTCTCTATCTTTTTGCATGATATTAGATCCAGGGTCTTAAAAATATCAACTTCATGGAAAAAATACGACTATCAAACTAATAAAGATTTAAAGCTTACTATGTAAAAACCCGGGGGTTCAGCCTGCCCCACTAAATGCCAGTCTCGTGAAATATAAAGAATATTCGTAACTACGCAGCTATTTAGGTTGAAGACTGAAGCCTGCCCGCCGGACGGCAGGCGTGGCTGAAGTATTTCAACCATCTCGCAACGCTCGAATCAAGCCATTCAAGACCTTCTCGGTCTCGACTACTTTTGGTTCAATCAGAGATGAATCCTCGTTGGACAAGAAGCCCAAACGCTTCGATAAACTTAGTTGATAATGCAGTTCCTTCATTAGCCTTCCACCTTCAGTCTATCCACCTGTGGACAATGCATATTTCACTGGGGCGCGCTAAGTATCTTCAGGATAGTTCCTCTTCGTCAATAGTGCTCACGATATGCAGCAATGGAAAGTTGGATAAATCAATTAACTTTCCTTTTTCCATTTCTTGTCCCAACCCGTCATAAAGAAGTTCGATCGTTGGTCGTAGGGGCTGGCTTTTATTGGTGGATAGCACCCGACCAATGGATTTGTTATTGAGTTTCACATAGGTATTGACAGGAAACAGGGAAATTTGATTCAAAAACTCCTTAAGAACCCTGGACGGGAATTTCGATTTGCCTATATCAATAATTGATTTTATGGCCTCGGTTTGCATGAACTTGTTGCGATAGGGCCTGTTCTTTATCATGGCCATGTAGACATCCATAAGCCCTATTAACGACGCAAACTCGGAAATCTCCTCCCCTTTAAGTCCCTTGGGGTAACCCGATCCATCCGGTCTTTCATGGACTTGTAGGGCAATCTTTTCCAGCCATTGAAATGCCGTTCCCATCTGCCCGAGAATCCGAGCGCTGAACTCAGGGTGTTTCCTGATTACGTCCATTTCCTCCGGACTGAGCTTTCCCTGTTTCTGGAGGATGCGTTCAGGGATTTTATACATTCCCACATTTTCAAGAAAGGCCGAAAGCCCCAATTTTAAAAGCTTTTTTGTATCATACCCCATGCCCTTGCCCACTTTCATACAGGCAAGGGACACTGAAACGGTGTGGGATTGGACGCCTTTGTCCTCCACAACGGAAAGGGCATATTCATAAAGTTGATCAACCAGATCCTGATCAATGATATCATGGAGTAAGGAGAGGATGGGTGAATGGCTTAATCCCTGGTTTGTCTTTACTCTGTCCCGGATTTCCGCTGCTTTCTCAAGAAGTTCCGCGTAGTATGTCTTTACATCCTCACTATACCGATTGGTTGAAAAAGGATCAGAGAAATTCGGGATTTCTTCTGGACTCAGAATTTGCGAATCGGTCATCCGAACTTTTTTAATCCGGATGTCCTCTTGGGGGGATTCGGCCACCTGACCGGGCTCGGAGGATAGGGGTTCTTTTCCCTTTTTCTTCTCGTCTCCAAGAATATCAGAAAACCGTACCATCACCAATAATGTCCTTTACGGTCCTTGCACGAATCATTTTTGTTTTATTGCCAAAACCAACCAAAAAGGCCAAATCGCAAAGGTGATTGATCTTTCTTGGTAATCCCTCACTATGATCATAGATCCTTTCAATGGCCTTTCGACTAAACGCATTGCCGTTCCTGCCCGCTCTTTTCTGTCGAAAATGGATGTAATCTATTGTCTCCCTCAAGTTAAATGGTCTCAATGAATATTTTATGGCGATCCTTTGCTTGAGCGGTTCGTTTTTCCTAATTTTTTCAAATACCTCCGGCTGCCCCACAAGAAAGACCATTATCAAGAACCGTTTGGATAATTGAAAATTAAGAAGAAGCCTGATCTCTTCAAGTGTTTCATCCGAAAGTAACTGCGCCTCATCAACGATCAGGAGAGTCTCTTTCCCCCCATTCATATTGTCAATCAGCTTGTTCTGTAACACCTGAAGGATATCCACCTTGGTGTCAGGAACATCGGACGTTCCGAATTGATAAAGAACATCTTTCAAGAATTCTGTGGGGTCTGCACAAGGATTTGATATGATTCCAATATCAAGTCTCTCTTCGAATACCCTTTCTATAAAGACCCGGCTCAAGGTTGTTTTGCCGCAGCCAATATCTCCCGACAGCAATGTACAGCCTTTGCCCCTCTTCACGGCATATATCAGGCGTGCCAAACCTTCCTTATGCGGCCTGGAAAGGAAAAAAAAGTCCGTATCAGGCACATTGTCGAATGGAAACTTCTCGAAACCCCAATAATCTAAATACATTAACCCTTAACCCAAAAGTTTTTAATATAATATATATTTTCATTCAATGATTTAAAGACCACTTAAATATAAAATATTATCCATTATCAATGTAGGATAAGATTTCCTTGCCTTGGATATAGTATTTTTTGCCTATTCTGATAGACTTTAATTTGGCAACCTTTCTTAAATTCAGGATTGTCCCGTAGGATACTTCAAGAAATTGAGCTACCTGTTTAAGGGGGTAATTTAATTCCGGGTCGATTTTTCTGAGATCAATTGCCATGACACGTCTCTCTTTTAGTATCATAATGTTAATGTTTGGCGCTAATTGTATACAATTATAGCTAATTGTCAACAAAAAAATGAAAAAGAATTAAAATAGATGGTTTGACTACAACAAATATAGCTCCTTTTTTTCAAAAGG
>JAFDHL010000031.1 GCA_019308785.1 Deltaproteobacteria bacterium | reverse complement strand
GCGTACGGAGAGGACGTGATCACGCGCATTAATATGGCGCGGCGCGGCTCAGATGAAGCAAAGAGGATGCAGAACCTGGTTGTGGAGGGGATCAATAGCATCGCTGCAGAACTGAGTGCCCAGGTGGATGCCGGTCCGGAACAAATCGTAGACGCCGTAGTGGTGGGCAACACGGCCATGCATCATCTGCTGCTCTGTCTGCCAGTGGATCAGCTGGCCTGTGCTCCCCATGTGCCTTCAGTTCGCCAGGCTTTGGATATCAAGGCCCGTGAAGTAGGGCTCTCCGTATCCCCGGGTGCCTACATTCACTTATTGCCCAATATCGCAGGCTTTGTGGGGGCCGACCACGTTGCTATGGTCCTTAGCACAGGGGTCTTCAAGGCTAAAGGGGTGGTACTTGCAGTGGACATCGGAACGAACACGGAGATATGCCTGGCCGATCATGGCAAGATGACCAGCGTTTCATGTGCTTCCGGACCTGCTTTTGAAGGTGCACATATAAAGTTTGGCATGCGGGCTGCTGCCGGGGCCATAGAGCGTTTACGTCTTGTGGATCAGGAGATTGAATACCACACCATTGAAGGCCGAAAGCCCATCGGTATTTGTGGGTCGGGTATTTTAGACACAATGGCACAACTCTATATTGCGGGCGTGCTGGACAAGGACGGAAGGATGACGGAAAATCATCCCAATGTTCGATCATATGAAAAAGGAAGCGAGTTCATGCTGGTCAATGAAGAGGAATGCGAAGGCAGCGCAGCCATAACCATCACTCAGCAGGATGTGCGCCAGTTGCAATTAGCCAAAGGAGCTATCCGCGCCGGCATCCAAACCCTTTTGAAAGCGGGGGACCACTCAGAGGGAGATATTGACCAGATCATTGTTGCCGGTGCCTTTGGCAGCTATTTGGACATATCCAGCGCCATTGCCATCGGTATGTTCCCAAAGCTTCCTCTGGACCGTTTTAACCAGGTTGGAAACGCTGCGGGAGCAGGGGCAAGATCCGCACTTATCTCTCAAACCAAACGCACTGAGGCCCTGGATATTGCCCGTCAAATCCGATATATTGAATTAGCCGGTGTTCCCAACTTCGGCGAGATATTTCTTCAAGCGCTTTCTCTGGGATAGTATAAGAGAGGAGAGAGATTGATTCATGGAAACTACGGTGTCAAGTGTCACGCAGGAGGTCTTCATAGGTGATCATAGACCCACTGTCCTCATTGGCGAACGTATCAACCCCACAGGCAAGAAAAGGCTCTCTGCTGCCCTGAAATCAGGGGACATGGAGATTGTGCGGGATGTGGCCTTGGGCCAGGTGGCCGCAGGGGCGGATATCTTAGATGTTAATGTGGTGGCGCCAGGCGTGGATGAGGTTGCCCTTCTGCCCCGGGTAGTGAAAGTTGTCATGGAATCAGTCCAGGTTCCCCTCAGCATCGACATCAATAATCCCAAGGCCCTGGAAGAATCACTAAAGATTTATCAGGGCAAGCCTATTGTCAATTCTGTCACCGGTGAAGAGGGGTCTTTGAACACCATTTTGCCTCTTGTAAAAGAGTATGGGGCAGTGGTTATCGGTTTGGCCATTGATGAGGGTGGAATCCCTAAAGATCCGGAAAAACGGGTAGACATTGCCCATAAGATTATGGAACGGGCAGAGGCGTTTGGAATTCCTCGTGAAGACATCATCATAGACTGCCTGGCCTTAACAGTAGGCGCGGATGATAAAGCTGCCCTGGCGACACTCGAGGCAATCAGCAAGGTAAAGACCGAACTGGGGGTGAACCAGACCCTCGGATCGAGCAATATTTCCTTTGGGTTACCAGATCGTCATGTAATCAACCATGCGTTTCTGGCCCTCGCCATCGAGGCAGGAGTAACCTGCCCTACCGTGGATGCGGCAAAGGTACGCCAGGCAATCCTGGCGACTGATCTGATCTTAGGCCGCGATCGGTTTGCTCAACGCTATATAAGAGATTACAGCCAACGAGGGAAACATAGTAATTAGAAGGGTTCGATTGTGGCTTGCAAAAAAATCATAGGGATTATTATGTTCTGGGATAAAGAACGAATGATTATCTCAGGATGAGATGAACTCTTTACAGGGAAATATAAGGAAATATTGATCTATCAATTGGGATGCTTTAAATGCTTATCGAAAAAGAAAGTCTAAACGTGCTGCGAGACGCACTTGAACGACTGGAGGAGGGTTTTACGGACCTCCCGGAGTACAGCCCATCAGTAGATCCGGAGGCACTTCAAAAGGTAATGGTCGAAGTGTCAAATCGAATGAAAGACAACTTTCCCTATCCCCATCCCATGTACTGCGGGCAAATGCTGAAACCTCCTCATCCTATTGCGCGCCTGGCCTATGCTTTGGCGCTGTGGATAAACCCAAATAATCATGCACTTGATGGCGGACGTGCAAGCTCTGCCATGGAAAAGGAAGCGGTCGCTGAAATTGCCAGGATGTTCGGTTGGGAAACCCATATGGGGCATCTTTGCGGTGGCGGAACCATGGCCAACCTGGAGGCGCTCTGGATAGCCGGAAACCTCACTTCAAGAAAGAAAGTAGTTGCCTCTAAGCAGGCACACTATACTCACGAACGTATCTGCGGGGTTTTAGGCCTTCCTTTTGACTATGTTCCTTGTGACAGTCAGGCGCGTATGGATCTGGTTGCCCTCAAGGCAAGGCTTGACAACAGCGACGTCGGCACTGTCGTAGTCACCATGGGGACCACCGCAACAGGTTCAGTGGATCCTCTGCCCGAGATTCTCAAGCTTCGGTCCCAATACGATTTTCGTATTCATGCTGATGCCGCATACGGGGGGTTTTTCACGTTAGTGGATAACCTTGACCCGGAAACGGGTACCGCGTTTCGGCATCTAAATGAGGTGGATTCCATTGTTGTGGATCCCCATAAACACGGGCTTCAACCCTATGGGTGCGGATGTGTATTATTCAAAGATCCCTCTGTAGGGAGATTCTATAAGCATGACTCCCCCTATACCTACTTCAGTTCCAAAGAACTCCATTTAGGTGAAATCAGTCTTGAATGCTCAAGACCTGGGGCATCGGCGGTTGCCCTTTGGGCAACACAGCGCCTGCTTCCCCTTGTTCCCCAGGGGCAGTTTGCCGATGATCTGGGCAAGTCAAGAAAGGCCGCGATCAGGCTTTATGAAATGATTGAAAATGACCCCCGGTTTAGGGCCGCCATGATACCGGAGCTTGATATTGTTGTGTGGGCACCAAAGGCCGAAAGTGCCGGCAAGATATCATCCCTCTCAAAGGGCCTCTTTGAGGAAACTGCCGCACAAGGTCTTCATTTTGCCATCGCCAATCTTCCGGCCTCTCTGCTGAAGCATCGATGGAGTGACGTAGAATGGGATCAGGAAGATGTGACATGTCTCAGGAGTTGTCTGATGAAGCCGGAACACCTTGATTGGATCGAACGAATCTGGCAGACCCTTGACAAAGCAACAAAGCGTGTGTTGCATCAACAATGCAAGGGCTAAAGTTCTGCATGCATTCATCAGGCCTGGCCCCCCGGCTGCCAAAATAATTTCGCCTATTTTTCAGTCTATTTAAAAATGGTCTTGACTATTTTTCATTATTGTGAATAATGGTCGGTATGAACAAGAGAACCCCATATGTCAAAATCTGGCAGGATCTTGCCACCGATAAAAGCATGATATTCCTGGCAGGACCTCGACAGGCAGGTAAAACCACGCTTGGGCAAATCATTTCCAGCTCTTTCACAAACAGTCTTTATTTCAATTGGGATATTGCTGAACACAGAATAAATTTCATGGAAAACCCCACTTTTTTCGAAGCCGTGGAGCGAAAAGATTCATCAACCCCACTGATTATATTTGACGAAATACACAAATATAAGGACTGGAAAAACTACCTTAAAGGCATTTACGACCGGTTTCATGAAAAATACCAATTTCTTGTGTCAGGAAGTGGGAGGCTGGATCTCTATCAGAAAGGAGGTGATTCCCTCGCAGGGCGTTACTTCCTCTTTCATTTATGGCCATTTACTATTTCCGAACTGGGGAAAAACAACAGAGATATTGAAGTGTTTTTGGATGCTCCGTTGCAGATAACAATGGAGAACGCAGATGAACTAAAAGAAATATGGTCGGGGTTATCTGAAATGAGCGGATTTCCAGAGCCATACCTGGCGGGGCGAATGACGACCTACCGACGATGGTCAAACACCTATTCCCAGCAATTAATACGAGAGGATATCCGTGATCTGACCGGCATAAAATCTGTCATAGATATGGAAACACTGTATCTTGTTTTGCCCTCTAAGGTGGGGAGCCCCATATCCGTTCCCTCTCTGGCTCGGGATTTAAAAGTGTCCTACAATTCTATTCGGAGTTGGCTTTCGATTTTTGAAAGATTTTTCCTGATTTTCAGCATTGCACCATGGACACGGAGAATTACCCGGGCGATTCAAAAGGAGCGCAAGGTGTATCTCTGGGATATACCCCGTGTTAAGGAACCTGCCGCCCGGTTTGAAAATGTGGTCGCTTTGGAATTGTGGCGGGCGATTACGGCATGGAACGACATGGGTTACGGTACGTTCTCCCTGCATTTTATCAAGAACAAGGAGCAGCAGGAAGTGGACTTTCTCATCGCCAACGAGAATGTACCGTTTCTTCTGATTGAGGCAAAACTTTCATACGCACAACCATCGTCAGCCCTTAAGAAATTTCAGGATGTTTTGAAAATACCGGGGGTTCAACTTATCAAAGAAAGCGAAGGTTATCGAATGATACCGAACGGCGACCAGCAAATTCTGGTGTCCCCGGCATACCAGTGGCTTTCAAGTTTGCCTTAGTTTGCAGGTCTTTTTTTCGGGATTCTTTGGTTATGGTCTCGCAAAAAATCAGAAATTTGATCTTTACCAAACACTTGATGAATTCGACCTTTTACGGAACCATCAAGTTAAGTCTCAAAAAAGGTTCAAGATGATGACAGAAAATGACATACCTCCCTGCCTGATTTACATTGACAAAGAAGGGCGGTGGTATCACAGGGGGGCCGAGATGATCCACCGGGAATTTATCAGGCTTTTTTACAACAACATTGAGCTTGATTCGAGTGGTCGATACGTAATTGACTGGAAAGGGCAGCGCTGTTACGTGGAGGTGGAGGATACTGCTTTCGTGGTGCGAAGCGTCCTTTTTAAGGAAGGAGAGCAGCCCGGAAACGCCCAATTTATTTTATACCTTAGTGATGACACTCAAGAGGAGTTAATGCCGGATACCCTTTATGTGGGACAGGACAATGTTCTTTACTGTAGCGTTAAGAACCACACGTTTCCCGCCCGTTTTAACCGGGCCGCCTATTACCAGCTCGCAGCGTATGTTGAGGAAGAAAATGGGACTTATTATCTGCCCCTGAACGGGCGAAAAAATAAAATTGCCTGATCTAAAAACAAAAGAAGAAGAGATAAAATTCTGGGAAAGACATTCAATCGGAGATTACTGGGAGGATCTCACCGAATGTAATGATGCTTTTAAAAGGCCAAAACTAAAACCTGTTACGCTGAAATTCGACCCCCTTGTACTTCAAAAAATTAAGATGCTTGCAAAAAAGAGGGGCCTGTCATACAGCGCATATATAAGATATCTGCTCGCAAAAAGTATTGAAGAAGAGATGATGAACAGGTCATCGCATGGGTAATCGTTGCCTACGTCAGCGGCGTAACAATTTCAATGTCGGCATTCTTTCTCAAGTTCTCGATCCAATTTTTAAAAGCAAGCCTTTGTTTTGCCAGCATTAAGGAAAAACGGTATTTCTCTTTTTCCTCTTCGTATTTTACTTGATCGATTCCTTTTTTCGCCTCCCATCTGATCACAAAAGCTCCTTTATCGTTTTCAAACACGGTATCCGCATATCTCTTCCGATCATTTAGGCCGAAGGCTGTTTCGTGCATAAGAGGTTCATAACCGATTTCCGGAATCGGTTCCCTGCGTGAAAAAAATTCGGTCTCTTTGGGCATAAAATTCCTGTCCTTGGCAAGTTCATCCCAGCTTTTGCCCGCTTGCAATTCGACCAGATAGGCTTGGGCAGCTGCTTTTGCTTCTCTGGCCGCAAGATGGGCAATAGCATCCTCTTTCACTTTAAGGGCAACTTCAGCCATTTCAGGTAAATAAGATGCCTTTTTGTCGAACACTTGAAAAATATAAAACTTATCTTTTAATTCTATCACCTCGCTAATATTTTTCTTATCTAAAGAAAAAAGAGATTGGCGGAGTTTTTCGTCGCCTCCAATGTCCGGTATTGACTGGTCCTGGGTGAAAAACCCGGTGTGTTTTGCTTTATACCCGTGTCCGGATGCATATTGGTCAAGGTCTGCGTCGTAAGGCATCTGATCGATAAGGGTCAGACCTTTTTCGTGGGCAAGCTCAGCGCTGGCACTCTTTATAAGGGCCTCCACGATTTGATCCCGCACCTCATCCAGTGTTTTCGTCTCAGCTTTCTTGACGTCCTCGACTTTAATGATATGGTACCCGAAACGGGTCCGCACGAGATCGCTTATTTCCCCCTTTTTCAATTTAAAGGCGATATCTTCAAATGTCTTTACCATCCGACCCCTGGAGAAATATCCCAGGTCCCCTCCCTTGGATTTTGTGGGGCCTTCCGAATATTTTTCAGCAAGTGCTGAGAAATCCTTACCACTACGCGCCTCTTCCAGAACCTTCTCGGCTTTTTCTCTGACGCCTTTTTCCTCTGCCTTGGTGGCATACTGGTTTAATTTAAAGAGAATGTGTCTCGCTTTCACCTCGTTGGGCTGAGAGAAGGTGTCTATATGGTATTCATAATATTCGTTGATCTCCAGATCCGTGATCTTCACCTGATCACTAAAGGCTTCCGGGTTAATGACAACATAAGCAATTTTAATCTTTTCAGGCACTCGATATGCTTCTTTGTGATCATTGAAAAACGCTTCCGTGGCAGCCTGATCCGCTTTAAGGGATTTTTTGAAATCATCTGGTTTGAATTGCACAAAACGGATTTTTATCTTCTCATTTGCAAAAGTGTAGTGTTCCAGTACTTCCTGGCCCGTCACCTCCATAAAGGCAAACAGGAATTGCTTCAGTTTTTCTTCAAGTAAATCCTGGGATATACTCGCCTCGAAATCCTCCGGTTTCATACGGTTATAGTTCAAAAGCGACCGATAACGCCCTATGACAAATTGGCCATTTACCTGGAATGCGGGATAGTTCATAATTGCCTTCTGGACCTCTTCCTCTGTTACATCCAGACCCAACCTCCTGGCCTCCTGGCTGATTAACTTTTGACTGATAAGACCCTCCAGCGCCCTGTTTTTGAGATCGAACGTCTTTATCAGGTTGTCATTCCACATATCTTTATACTGCTTTTGGAGTGCTTCCAAGAGGTCCCGGTAAGTCTTATCATACTCCATGCCGCTGATCAGGTCTCCGTTCACATAGGCCATTTTCAGGCCCCGCCTGGCGGTAAACGAATAACCGAAATAAAAGATAAATACTATGGCAATAATGAAAATCAGAAACTTGATCAGCCAGGACTTGGCATGCTTCCTCATGAGACTCAACATTCAGTATTTCCTCCGGAAAACATAAATCTCGTGAGCCCCACCGGTCAGACACAATAAATAAGGAGGCCCGCGTTTTTATTCGGATTTGTTAAAATTAAAGTAATTCAGATAACATGAACTATCATGGATGTCCATGAGAAATTGGTGTTGCGGATAACGGATTTTTGTCTGATTTTAAAATAAAGACTCGAATCCGAGCAAGACGACTTCCTCTAGACATTAAAGTCTGTCCCATAACTCCCAGAACCTGCTGAAGGATTTATTAACACAACCTTCTTCTCTGATCCTTATTCCAGGCACTCTCAATCCGACTACGGCCAGGCTCATTGCCAGGCGATGATCGTCATGGGGATCAATAAGGGTTCCTGAAAGAGGCCTACCCCCATGGATAATAAGCCCATCACCAGTTTCCTCAACCCTGCCGCCCAACCGGTTCCATTCAAGGGCCAAGGCACGGAGCCGATCACTCTCCTTATAACGCAGGTGGGAAACATTTCGAATCGTGGTCTTGCCCCTGGCGAAAAGGCCAATTGCCGCTAAGGTGGGCACCATATCAGGCATGTCGCTCATCTCCACATCAATGCCCGAAAGGGTTCCACCGTGAACGACCACCCGATCTGATTTTTTTTCGATGAAGCAGCCCATCCTTTCCAGGGTTTCGAGGAACCTGATATCGCCCTGCCGCGTGGCATACGGATGGATATTCTCCGTGGCAACAGTTCCCCCTGTCACGGCGGCGGCAGCCCAGAAATAGGATGCAGAAGAAGCATCTCCCTGGATGGTGAATTCTCCGGGTTGATACGCCTGCCCGGAGGGGATCCTGAAACATTCGTAACCCTCACGATCGACCTCAACTCCGAACAGCGCCATTACATTAATGGTAATATCCACATACGGTCTTGAGACGAGTTCTCCTGCAAGCTTGATTTCAACATCATTTTCAGCATACGGGCCGGACAAAAGGAGCGAAGAGACAAACTGGCTGCTCTTATCCCCGGGTATGGAAACCACTCCCCCGCGGATGCCGTCCGCCTTGAGAAGTACGGGAGGACAGTCATTGTTTTCAACACATGAAACTTCCACTCCAAGCTGTTTCAGTGCCGTAACTAAAGGCCCTATGGGCCTGGTCAACATCCTCTGTGTCCCCGTCAGGATGAACTCTCCTCGGCCAAGAGCAACGACTGACAGAAGCAGCCTAAAGGAGGTCCCAGAGTTTCCCAAATAAAGCCTCTTTCTAATCAAGGCAGGGCGAAATTTCCCTCCTGTCCCTGCAACTCTAATGTTTTTTCCATCATAGGACATGTTCACCCCAAGCTCCTGCAAGGCATTGGCGGTATAGAGGGTGTCTTCGCATTCCAAGAAATCTTGAAGCAGGCTCTCTCCTTTTGCCAGACTGGCGGCAATGATTGCCCTATGGGTGATGCTTTTTGAACCCGGGATTCTAACGGTTGTATTTAGCCGGGATTTAGGTCTAATTGTTTTCATTCTGTTCCTGTAAAGCAGTCTCCACCGCACGCCTCATTGTGCCGACCGGAGGATTGACACCCGTCCATAAGCGGAATTGTTCCGCTCCCTGGTAGACAAACATGCTAAGCCCGCTAATTGTTATACAGCCGCGGGCTTTAGCCATCTTCAGCAGCCGGGTCTCAACCGGGTTATAGATGATATCCATCACCACCATACCTGCCTTGAGAACATGTTCCGGGACAAGGCACTCGTCAATATTGGGGGGCATTCCAACCGGTGTTGTCTGGATCAAAAGATCTGCCTTGTGTGTTCCAACTCTATCAAGAGGGATATATGGACATTCAAGAACACGGGCAAGTTCATTGCCTCGTGCGTCAGAGCGGTTGACCACTGATACGTCCACACCCTTTTCTTTTAATATGAAACCGATGGCTCGAGCTGCTCCTCCAGCCCCTAACACAAGACAGCTCTTGCCAGGAAGAACGACCTTTTCGTTAAGAGCCTTGTAGGCCCCAAGGGCGTCAGTATTATATCCGGCCAATCGGCCATCATCATTTATTATCGTGTTAACCGCTCCAATCTTTTTGGCCAGCAGATTCACTTCATCAAGATATGGGATCACCATTGATTTGAAGGGAATGGTAACGCTCATTCCTTTTATGCCAAGGGCCCTTATACCTCTGAGACAGCCCTGCATATCCTCCGTTTCAAAGGCAAGATAGACTGCATCAAGGCCCGCTTCCGAAAAGGCAGCATTGTGCATAGCCGGGCTAAGCGAATGACCTATGGGTTTACCCACAACACCATATAGAGATGTATGCTGATCAATGGTCATGATAAAATTATGTCCAGTATCTTTTTCATTTCCCTGATGGGAATCTGTCCCGAGGCGGATTCTTCACCTGTTTCAAGGGAGGCAAAAGTCAGATAACCGCCCATGAGGGGACTGGCAATTCGGCTGATTCGGCCCATGGGCCCCATACAGAAGGCGATGATTTTGATGCCAAGATTTTTGGCCAAAGAAATCAAACCCAGGACACGAAGGTTGTCTTGAGGTGTCCTGGCTTGAGTCACGATCTTTACGATATCTGCCCCTGTGGCGGCCATCTTTCTGAAAACCTCTTCCAGGTCTTCTCGGGAAGGGGTTCCGTTTAGCAGGTGGGTAGATACAATCAGTTGGCATGTATTCCGTCGCTGAGAAAGATTCTTACGGAATTCCAAAGGCATACTGAATTCCACATCCACAAAATCTGCTCCGACCTCAGCCGCCTTCAGCAAATAGCGGACCCTTGTCCCATAGTCTGCTGAGCCTCTCCCGGCCTCCTTCTTGGAGCGATAGGTGACAATCACTGGCTTGGATGCGGCCGAAACTATCTTTCCCAGATCAAACGACTCCATCACGTCTAAGCGGATCTCCAAGATGTCCGCAAGTTGTTCCGCCCCGGCGATTTTTTCCAAGGCCTCTTCCGTATTTTGAGATAGAATGGAGATGCAGAACATAGCCATTAAGATAACCGGGAATTATTCAATATTATTTCTCAACTTGTTGAGAAACTTTTGCATTTCTTCGTAATCCCTGCCCCTTATGATATGGGTCAGATATGCTAACCGGGAATTGATGTTTTCAATTTGCTTGACAGTATGAGGGTTGAACACGATTTCAGCCAGCAGGTGATCGTCTTCCGAAAGGAGCCCTTTCACAATATCCAGGTGCCTCCTGAATGTAGTACCCGGCGCCTCCTGTTTTTTCATGCAGGCGGCAAATACCATTGATGAAACAAAAGGAATCGATAGGGAATAGGCGATGGTTTTGTCATGCTCTTCAAACGTATACTCGTAGATGCTGAGTTTAAGTCCCTTATAGAAATTCCTGAAGAACTCCTTTCCTTCCTCATCTGACTCCTTGATAATGATAGCATTCTCATTACGGAGATCTCTGATATTGGCGAAAGTGGGGCCGAACATGGGGTGGGTGGATACAAACTTTTTTCCCAGGTTTTTGTAGCACTCATACAAACCGGTTTTTACCGATGCAATGTCTGAAAGAATACAGTCTTCCGCAAGGTAGGGAAGAACGTCATCAAATGCCTTTCGGACATCAGGGAGGCCTACCGCATTAATCAGTAGCTCAGGCTTAAACTCCTCAGCCTCTCCTGGTTCAAGGAGCCTTCTTACGTTAAAGAAGTATTTGAGTTTCCTTCTGTCCAGATCGTAAACAGCCACTTCATGGTCGAGACACAACTCTTCAACAAGCCATGCCCCCATATGCCCTGCACCCAGAACAAATATCCTCATACTACCTTCCTCTCTTTGTAACAGCCCATCAGTTTGAAGTTACTTGTAATCTCTTTTACTTGTTCCAGCGCCTTTACAACCTTTTCATCCTTGTTTGACCCGATGAAATCAAGAAAGAACGAATAGTTCCCCGGCTCATTCGGCATCGACTCTATCCTTGTCAGGTTAATGTTTGCCCTTGCAAACACCTCGAGTACACTGAAAAGGGTACCTGCCTTATGTTCTGTAGAGAATATTATTGAGCATTTATTGCCCTCTTCCCTGTTCTCCTCCTTGGAGAGCACAAGGAATCTCGTCATATTCCTGTCAAGGTCCTCTATATCCTCTTTTATTATTTCAAGTTCATAGAGCCTCGCAGAAAGCTTGCTTGCAATCGCAGCAGACTCCTTTGGCCCTTTTTCTGATAGCATTTTTGCCGCACCTGAAGTATCATAAAATGAAACGGGCTCAAGTTTGTTCCTTGAAAGAAAGTAACGGCATTGTGCCAGAGCCTGGGGATGGGAGTATACCGTGCGGATTTCTCTGTGGTCAGTTCCTTGCAGTGCAAGAAGGCAGTGATGGATGGAAAGCTCTACGGCTCCCACCACATGGAGGTCAGAATTTATAAGGAGTTGATTCACCTGACCGACAACACCGCCAAGCGTGTTTTCCACAGGGACAATTCCATAGTCGTAGAGTCCCGATTTAACCCATTCAAATACGTCTGAAAATTCACTGCATGGCATAGGCATAAGATTACTATTCCACTCCCTGGCAGCCACTTCTCCATAGGCGCCGTGTTCGCCCTGGAATGCAATAAGTTGATAATCCTTCCGCTGAAGTTCCTTGCTTTCCTTAATGATCTCAACATATATCTTTTCAATGAACTGGGCATTAATCAGTCCTGTGGAGTTCCTTCTGATTCGGTCAAAGAGTTCTTTCTCCCTTTTGCTGTCTTCAATTTCGGATTTAAACCTCTTAGCCATGAGGACTAGTTCCATCCGGTTGTTTAAGAGCCTCAGAATTTTGGAATCAACGTGGTCAATTTTTTTTCTGATCTCCTTAAGGTCCATATGTCACCCCGCTACTGGCAAAAAAATCAATAATTGTCGCATGATGATTGTTTAACTGCTGACACACACCGATAGCCTCTGTCTGATACTGCGGCTAAAACAATTCCTTTATCAAGGTCTCAAGTTCTCTAATGGGTATTTCTTCCACAACCGCACTGCCTATGCCTTGAAGCAACACAAAACCTATGTTATCTCCTTTCCTCTTCTTGTCTCTTCTCAGCGCATCAACCACAGTTTCCGGATCGACTTGAGGTCTGGTTGTGAGATTCAGTTTCTTGAGCAGTCCCTTGATCCTTTCAGCGTCTTTTACCGGTAGATGTCCTCTCTTTTCTGAGAGAGATGTCGCAACCACCATACCTGCACTGACAGCCTCCCCATGAGGAATACCAATGGTCTTTTCAATTGCATGTCCGAATGTGTGACCGAAATTGAGCTTCCTGCGCTCCCCCTTTTCCTTCTCATCTTTGTTTACAATCGATGACTTAATGACTATCGAATCATACACAAGCTTTTCTATTACGTCGGTATTAAGCCCGAGCGCTTCTTCATAATGTTCTTCGAGATACGAAAACAGATCCGCATCACCTATGACGGCATGCTTTACAACTTCAGCAAAACCGCATAAAATTTCCCTTTCCGGCAGGGTCTCCAGGAGTTTTATGTCACAGATAACAAATTCGGGTTGACTAAAAACCCCCACCATATTTTTATATCCGCGGTAATTCACGCCGTTTTTCCCTCCAATACTGGCATCAACCTGTGACAGCAGCGTTGAGGAAACAAAACCGAACCTGACTCCGCGCAGATAGGTTGATGCAACAAAACCGGCAATATCACAGACAATACCCCCGCCGATCCCGACAATAAAGGATGAACGCTCAATCTCAAGGTCTAAGAGCTTTCCATATATGTCCTTTACAGTATCCAGGTCCTTTATTTTTTCACCTGTGCCGATCTCTATCACCTCGCGGGAGGGAAAATCCTTAGAATAGTAGTGCCTGACATTGGTATCAGTGATAATCACCACCTTTCCCGCAGGAAGATATTTTTGGAGATTTCGAAGGCTCTCGCCGATCAGTATGGTTGAATCACTCGTGCTGCCATGAATCTCAAGGACTTTCACTATCTCTACTCCAAAGTCTTGTTTCCATTGATCTGATTAATTTCATCCATGCAGGAACGCAGTACCCATAGCTTCTTCATCAGGACTGCAAACATACCCGGCGGCATGGCCTGATCCTTGTCGCATAACGCTTCACACGGATTGTGGTGTACTTCAACCATGATGCCGTCGGCACCGGCCGCCATGGCAGCAAGGCTCATAGGTTCAATGACGCTTAACCTTCCAGTTCCATGAGAGGGATCAACTATGACGGGCAGGTGAGAGACCTCTTTAACCGATGGTACAATACTAAGATCCAACGTGTTTCTGGTGTAAGTTTCAAATGTCCTTATCCCTCTCTCACAGAGAATGACGTTGGGATTTCCCTCTGCAAGTATATATTCCGCACAATTGAGCCATTCCTTAAGGGTTGAATACATACCTCTTTTGAGAAGCGCAGGCTTGTTAACCTTTCCAACCTCCTTCAGGAGAGAGAAGTTCTGCATGTTTCTGGTGCCGATCTGCAGAACGTCTGCATATTCGCACACCCAGGACACGTCTCGAGGATCAGTGACCTCGGTCACCACCGGAAGCCCGGTCTCTTTCTTTGCTTTTTCAAGTATTTTTAATCCTTTTAGGCCAAGCCCCTGAAAGTCATAGGGGGAAGTTCGCGGTTTGAACGCACCGCCCCTGAGCATATTGGCTCCCGCCTCTTTTACCTTCTGGGCGGTCTTTATTGTTTGCTCCTCACTCTCCACGCTACAGGGACCAGCAATCACCACAAAATCCTCTCCGATTTTCACATTGTCTACGGTAATAACAGTCTGTCTGTTGTCATCACTGTTCAATGATGTAAGTCTCAGAGCATTCATAGCGCAATAACCTCCTCCTTCTAGTTTGTTTTCAATCTGACGGAACCTCATTATTACGAGGTCATTCGATTTTTAAGCCGGAGAAGTGCCCTTTACCTCCTGCCGGCCTACAGGTATCAAAAGAAAAAAGCCGTGGACAATCAGCCCGCCCACGGCTTTTTCACTCAACTCTTGTCAGCGAGTGGGCGGACTTTTACCGCAGTAAAAATAGAAACAATACCAACAGGTTTCGGCTGAGTTAACCATAAGTCGACCCTTGGATCCATCTATTGTTAATATCATCATTTCCACAGTCACCGAGATCTACCAGATCGGGGTACCGGTGAAAATTGAGCTTTCGATTGGCTCATCTTTGAGCGCCTCCATGGCTGTGAATACGGAAGAACCATTGTGTACGATCTGGCTGATGGCCTTGATCATGTTGCCAGGCTTTTTATACTGGAAGATGTTCCTGCCTGCAGAAACACCGAATGCTCCGGCCTCCATCACACCATGGACCATTCCCAGGAACTCTTTTGCCCTTTCCCTTTTTTCTCCGCCAATGGCTACTAAGGGAACAGGGCACACAGAGACCACCTCCTTGAATGAATCTACTGAGCCACTGTAAGGTATCCGCACCAGGTCTGCCCCCATTTCAGCCCCGATTCGGGCGGCCCGCATCAGGCTTTTCAACTGTTTCTCTTTATCTCTGATATTACCCGGGTCCATCAAGGCAAAGAGTGGCATACCCCATCTGGAGGCATCCCTGGACACCTCACCCAGAAGCTTCAACATGACCTTTTCATCCGGGGCCCCCCCACATCTATCCTGACAGATACTGCATCCGCTCCTGTGGTGATTGCTTCTTCCACGTCAGTAACGAGTGTCTGGTTCCCGTTTTTCAAGGTGGCGGTCAGATGGAGAATCAGACCGATGTCTTTTCCACTGTGCCGGTGCCCGGCTCCAACAATCCCTTTATGGAGAATAACTGCATTGGCATCTCCAAGAGAGATCAAGTCCACGGTGTTCTTTATATCCTTGATTCCCTCAATGGGTCCCATGCCCACGCCGTGGATCAGGGGCACAATTACCGTCTTCTTGGTATTACGGTCCATGACCCTTTCCATGCGAATCTTTTTCCCTAACATCTCGTCTCCTCCTTAAACGTCTCTGGATTTTTATAACTTAAGTTGTTCATTGTCCTTGATCTCAAATAATGATCGGCCAGGACGATTTTTACCATGGCCTCTAACGCGGGAATTATGCGTGGAATTGCAGCAACATCATGTCTCCCCTCAAACTTCAGCTTGGCAGGATTTCTTTTCCTGTCAAGTGTATCCTGTTCTCGGCTTATGGAGGGAATCGGCTTCATGGCAGCCCTCAGGATAATCTCGTCTCCATTTGAGATCCCGCCAAGAATCCCTCCGGCCCGATTTGACCTGAAACCATCGGGAGTAATGGGATCATTATTTTCCGAACCTTTGAACCTGGCCGCTTCAAACCCTGCTCCTACCTCAACGCCCTTGACTGTTCCAATGGACATGACCGCCTTTGCCAGGTCGGCATCCAGTTTGTCAAAAACGGGTTCACCAAAGCCAGCGGGACAACTTCTTACATGTACCTCAGCGATGCCTCCGAGGGAATCGCCCTCTTTCCTGGCCCTGGACATGACCTCTTCCATCCGTTCCGTTGCAACCGGGTCGGGACAGCATAGAGGGCTTTTCTCAACATAGTCCATGTCGATGCTCTCGGCCCTGACCCCGCCCAGCTCAAGTGTATATGCCACAACCTTTACCCCTAAAGGGCTGAGGATCTCACCGGCTACAACCCCGGCAGCAACCCTGGCCGCCGTCTCCCTGGCAGAATATCTTCCTCCTCCCCTGAAATCAAAGTGGCCGTACTTCTTGAAGTATGTATAATCGGCATGTCCCGGACGGAAAACCTGGCGCAGGATCTCGTACGGCCTGCTGTCAGCGTCTTGGTTTCGGATGAAAAGGGTAATGGGAGCCCCTGTGGTCAGCCCTTCGAACACACCGGAAAGGATCTCCACCTGATCCCCCTCGCTTCGTGGTGTATCAAGGATATGTCTTCCGGGCCTCCGTCGTGCCATGTCGCGTACAAAGTTCTCCGGCGATAGACTGATCCGGGGAGGGCATCCGTCAATAACCACACCCACGCCCGCCCCGTGGGACTCGCCAAAGGTAGTTATCTTGAATATCTTTCCGAATGAACTTCCTGCCATAATTCTATCCGTGTAATCCTTTTGGCAGAGCCTTTATAATCGTAGCCGCCACTTCCCCGATGGAAAGAATGCCGGTATCCACCATGAAGTCACCTGCCTGTTTGTAAAGCGGTTTCCGAATGCTTAAAACCTGTTTGATCTCCTCCAAGGGATTGGCCCCTGTGAGAGATGGCCGAATTTTGCCTGACCCCTGCTCTCTATCCATCCTCTCCTTAAGAACTTCGGCCTTCCCGTTTAGCCAAACTATCCAGCCATTTCCTTTCAGGCTTTTCACATTCTCTTCATCCGTCACAACCCCGCCTCCCGTAGCAATGACAAGGTTGTCTCTCTTAGAAACTTCTTCAACCAGCACTTTTTCCATATCACGGAAATGATCCCAACCGGTTGCGGAAATCAGAGTTTCAATGGAACACCCGGTATTCTCCTCGATCAATGCATCAGTATCCAAAAAATCTCTACCCAGATCCCCGGAAAGGATCTTTCCTACTTCTGTTTTGCCGCTGCACCGGTATCCGATCAAAACGATATTCATAACCCCTGTTTGGTCCCGACCAAAAAAAAAGGCCGTGGGCAATTTTTTATGCCCACGGCCCTAAGATTTCAGAAATCAGCTTATCAGCACATGGACATACCCCTCCAATTATCAGCACATGGACATACCCCTCCAATAGGAATAAAAATAAAAGTTCTGCCATGGTTGATCGCTGATAATCATTTGTTTGAGTATTCCTTTCAGTCAATAATAAAGTGAACAGCTATTAAAACATCGAAATGCTTTTGTCAAGAAAAACTTTTCAGAAACTTTTCCATCGAGCTTTTTTAAATGGCCGCAAAAAAAGCTTGACATATGACGTTTAGGAGATTAAAAGCTCTATCTCACTATCTCATAAATCTTCTTTTGAATTTAGGTACGTAATCATGATAGCTTTTTCGCAAAATATTATCGTCATTATCAGCGCAACAGGGATACTTCTGTCCTTGCTGCTCCTCCTTTTGGTCGTTAGACTCAAATGTCCGGGCCTGATAATGACATGATTTAAACAAAACCCTTTAAAATCCGTTATCAGGCAAGCCTGGTAACGGATTTTTTTTGGCAAAAATTATTTGGAGAAAATGGGATGAGAAGCCAAATTACTCTCTACGACACCACGATGCGAGACGGGACCCAGGGCGAACAGGTCAACCTTTCGGCCGAAGATAAGTTCCGTATTGCAAAAAAGCTGGATGATTTTGGTATCCCCTATGTTGAAGGTGGATGGCCTGGCTCGAATCCAAAAGATGTCAGGTTTTTCGAGATGGCCACAGAGGCGGATTTCAAAAAAGCCCGGATAACGGCCTTTGGGAGTACGCACAGGCCCGGCATAACCCCCCACGAGGATGACAACATCCAGGCGCTTCTGAAAACCGAAATGGAGACCGTGACTATTTTCGGCAAGAGCTGGGACCTTCATGCCACTGAGATCTTAGGGGTTTCCCTAAAGGAAAACCTGAAGATGATTAAAGAGACCGTGGCATATCTAAAAGGAAAGGGGAGGGAAGTAATCTATGACGCTGAGCATTTTTTTAATGGCTATGAGGCCAATCCTTCCTATGGCATGGAGACCTTAGCCGCCGCACAGGAAGGAGGCGCAGACATTATTGTCCTTTGCGACACCAACGGTGGCAGCATGCCGCGGGAGATTGAGGAGATCGTGGGCAAGGTCGCAGCCCGTATGGGGGTTCCGATCGGGATACATGCCCATAATGACTGTGGGCTTGCCTTGGCCAATTCTTTGGTGGCTGTCCAGGCGGGCGCCCGAATGGTGCAGGGCACCATAAACGGATATGGAGAGCGGTGCGGAAACGTGGATTTGATCTCTGTTATCGGAAACCTCCAGTTGAAGATGGGGTATCCCTGCGTCGCAGGAGAGAAACTGAAACAGCTCACCGAGCTTTCCCGCTACGTGAGCGAGGTGGCCAATATTCCCCCGCTGAATCAGCGCCCTTTTGTTGGGAACAGCGCCTTTGCCCATAAAGGCGGAGTCCATGTCAGCGCTATCCAGAAAAACCCGGCAGCCTACGAGCATATGGAGCCCAAACAGATAGGTAATCGACGACGGGTCCTTGTCTCAGATCTCTCAGGGAAAAGCAACATTGATTACAAGGCCCGTGAAATGGAGATTAAATTAGGGGGAAACGGCTATGACAGCGAGAAGATCGTTGGCGAGATTAAGAGATTAGAGGATGAGGGCTATCAATTTGACGCTGCAGAAGGGTCTTTGGAACTCCTTATAAAAAAGGTGACCGGTCAATTTCAGGAGCCCTTTACCCTTGAGTCCTTCCGAGTGACCACTGAGAAGAACCGTCTGGTCCCGAGCGCCTGTCAGGCCACCATCAAGATCTCCGTGGGCGATGAGGAAGAAATTACCGCAGCCGAAGGGGATGGACCGGTGAACGCCTTGGATAACGCCTTAAGAAAGGCCTTGACCAAGTTCTTCCCCCAAATTGGGGAGATGGGTCTGGTTGACTTTAAGGTTCGTGTCATCGATGGGCGGGGCGGCACAGCAGCCAAGGTCAGAGTGCAGATCGAGTCCAGGGATTCACGGGAGATCTGGTCGACGATCGGCGTTTCAGAAAACATCATTGAGGCCAGCTGGCAGGCCTTGGTGGACAGCTTTCAGTACAAACTTTCAAAAGAATCGGCAGGAGTTTTATGATGAAAACAGATAAATGTTACGGCATGGAGGAATACGGCGCAGATTCCCTAAAAGAGTGGAATCTGCGGAGGGTCCTTAGATAGAGATGCGCGAAAGAAAGATGTTCAACGGGGAATCTGTATTCACTATCCCCAACTCAACTATTTGACGGACTCTAAGGAGGCTATTCCATGAAAAACCATGTAGTTATATTTGATACAACGCTCAGGGACGGCGAGCAATCTCCCGGGGCGAGCATGAATGCGGCTGAGAAATTGCGTCTGGCTAAGCAGTTGGAGAAACTGGGTGTGGATGTTATGGAGGCAGGTTTCCCGGCCTCATCCCGGGGAGACTTCGAATCGGTCCAGACAATCGCGCAGAAGATTCGAAATGTTGAGGTGACCGCCCTTGCCAGGACATCAAGGGATGACATTGACAGGGCATGGGAGGCTATCCGCGAGGCAGCGAATCCACGGATCCATACCTTTATCGCTACCTCTGATATCCACCTGAAGCACAAGCTTAAGATGGATCGTGACCAGGTGATTCGAGAAGCGGTCAATGCGGTGAGGTATGCAAAGGGCTTCACAGATAATGTGGAGTTTTCTACAGAGGATGGTACCAGATCCGACAAGGACTTTCTCTGCAAGGTATTTGAGGCGGTGATCGAGGCAGGCGCCACGACCGTCAATCTGCCTGACACGGTTGGGTATGCAGTCCCCGAGGAGTTTTCTCAACTGATTACCTACGTCAGACAGCATACCTCAAATATTCATAAGGCCGTGATGAGCGTGCACTGCCACAATGACTTGGGCCTTGCCACTGCTAATACCTTAGCTGGGATCAGGGCCGGCGCGCGCCAGGCAGAGGTGACAATAAACGGCATTGGTGAGCGGGCAGGGAACACCTCCCTTGAAGAGGTGGTGATGGCCCTTCATACCCGGAGGAATCTCATGAAATTGGAGACGGCCATTAACGCGAGTCAGATCTATCCCACCAGCAGGCTCACCTCCATGATAACCGGTATTGTGGTTCAACCTAACAAGGCGATTGTGGGAGCAAACGCCTTTGCTCATGAGGCAGGGATTCATCAGGACGGCGTTTTAAAAAACCCGATGACCTATGAGATCATGGATCCCGAGACCGTGGGCCTCCCCAGTAATCGACTGGTGCTTGGCAAGCATTCGGGAAGACATGCCTTCAGAGACAAAATGGCCCAGATGGGTTATGAGCTTTCAAATGAGGAACTGAACCGGCTTTTCGTGAAGTTTAAGGAACTGGCCGATAAGAGAAAGGAAATCTTGGGGGAAGATATCGAGGCATTGGTGGCCGAGGAGATCCTCCGTGTTCCGGATATATATGAGCTGAAATATCTCAACGTGGTGAGCGGCACCGTTGCAGTGCCGACGGCAACGGTGAAGCTCAAGATCAATGGCAAGGAGGCCCAGAGCGCCGGGTTCGGGGTGGGACCCATTGATGCCGCCTTTAACACCATCGCCAAAATGACAGGAAGCAGCTCAAAGCTTATCCGCTTTTCGGTCAATGCGATCACCGGTGGAATGGATGCCCAGGGTGAGGTGATGGTCCGGCTCCAGGAAAACGGATTGGTGACCTTAGGCAAAGGGGCTGACCCGGATATTATCACCGCCAGCGCAAAGGCCTATGTCAACGGGCTAAATCGCCTGGAATATATGAAGAATAATCCGAGACTCTCGCCCAACGAAGGTCTACGCTAACAACGAGAGGTTTTTTTGGAGTGGCTGATTAAAGGAGAATCTGATGGTAAAAGAGGAATATGACCGATGCCGATGACCATAACCGAGAAGATCCTTGCAGCACACGCAGGGAAGGAGACGGTAAGCCCAGGCGAATTGGTACAGGTGAATGTGGACCTCGCACTGGCCAATGACATTACGGCCCCCTTGGCGATCAACGTATTTCACGATCTGGAGGCCTGTGATGTGTTTGACCGTGAAAGAATCGCCCTTGTTCCTGATCATTTTGTGCCCAACAAAGACATCGAGTCCGCACAACAGGTGAAATTGACAAGGGAGTTTGCTCGAAAGCACCGGATAAAGCATTTCTTTGAATTGGGCGAAACCGGTATCGAACATGTCATCCTGCCGGAAAAAGGGCTTATCTCCCCGGGCGATCTCGTGATCGGGGCGGACAGTCACACCTGCACCTATGGCGCGCTTGGCGCCTTTTCAACAGGCATGGGGAGTACTGATCTTGGCGCGATCTTAGCCACAGGAAAGACATGGCTCAAGGTCCCGGCAGCAATAAAACTTGTCTACGAGGGATTGCTTCCACCCTGGGTGGAGGGAAAAGACCTCATTCTTTACACCTTGGGCATCCTTGGTGTTGCGGGGGCCGTTTATTGTTCATTAGAATTTTCAGGAGAAGTAATCCGGAAGCTTTCAATGTCCCAGCGATTTACCATGGCCAACATGGCTGTGGAGGCAGGGGCCAAAAACGGCATCTTTGAACCGGACGAGATCACGAAGGGCTATATAGAAGGACGATCTGACCGGCCGGGCGCCTTTTTGCGGAGCGACCCGGATGCCTCTTATGATCAGGAAATCAAGATCGCGGTCGATGATATGGAACCTCAAGTAGCGCTGCCCCATTCCCCCGATAACGTGAAGCCTGTATCAGAGATAGACCCGGTTGCACTTGATCAGGTTTTTTTGGGGTCGTGCACCAACGGACGTCTGGAAGATCTGCGGAATGCTACCCGCCTTTTAAAGGGACGAAAGGTGGCAGACGGGGTCAGGTTCATCGTCATCCCAGGCTCCCCTTCCATCTACAAAGAGGCGATAAAAGAGGGGATTATCGAGACATTCCTCGACGCAGGGGCTGTTATCGGCCCTCCCTGTTGCGGCCCCTGTCTTGGTGGACATATGGGAGTCTTAGCAGATGGGGAACGGGCACTCTCCACGAGCAACAGGAATTTTGTAGGCCGTATGGGGCATCCCAAGAGCGAGGTCTATTTAGCGAGTCCGGTGGTAGCAGCAGCATCCGCGGTTATGGGTCGTATTGCCTCCCCGGAGGAGCTTTGAGAAAAAATTGAATATTGAAAATCGAATATCGAACATCGATGTAGGCTTGATGGAAGGCGTATGGGGATCTAATTTGCAGGAGGGTTTGCCGGGTGCCTGGTGGCACTTGGCTTTTGGGAGGTTACCAAAGAAATGAAAATAGAAGGAATGGTATGGAAATTTGGAGACCATGTGGATACGGACATGATTATCCCGGCGCGGTATCTGAACCTATCGGATGAGCACGAACTGTCGAAATACTGTTTCATCGATGTGAGGCCTGATTTTGTTAAAGAGGTTCGGGTCGGTGATATTGCCGTAGCAGGAGTCAATTTTGGGTGCGGTTCTTCCAGAGAACATGCCCCGTGGGCCATGAAGGCGGCCGGGGTCGGCGCCGTCATCGCAAAGAGCTTTGCAAGAATTTTTTACCGAAACGCCTTCAATATCGGCCTGCCCATCCTCGAATCCGAAGATGCCGCGGAGGCTTTTTCGGAAGGCGCAAGGACCTCAGTGGATCTCGAGACAGGCGAGATTAAGACCACGGATAAGGAAACGCGCGTCTTTGCGAAGCCCGTGCCGGATTTTATGAGGGAGATCATTCGGGCGGGGGGGCTGGTGGCCTATATCAAGAGAGAGGGCTCGTTCTGATACAGGTCCTCAAAAAGGGGGAATTGAGATGATAAGTGATATGGTAAAAAGGGGGCTTGATCGAGCGCCCCACCGGTCTCTATTCAAGGCGATGGGCTACACGGATCAGGAACTTGGGCGACCGCTGATCGGCATAGCCAACTCGGCCAACGAGATCATTCCGGGCCACATTCATCTGAATGGGATTGTTGCGGCGGTGAAGGCCGGGGTCTACATGGCTGGGGGCATGCCGGTCGTATTCGGGACCATTGGCGTCTGTGACGGGATTGCCATGAATCATATTGGCATGAAATATTCCCTGGGGAGCCGGGAATTGATTGCAGATTCCGTTGAAGTCATGGCAAAGGCCCACGCCTTTGATGCAATTGTACTGGTGCCCAACTGTGACAAGATCGTGCCCGGCATGCTTATGGCCGCAGCGCGGCTGGATATCCCTGCGATAGTGATCAGCGGAGGGCCCATGCTTGCTGGCCGCCATCCTGACAAGGTGGACCAGAAAATCGATCTTATCACGGTTTTTGAATCTGTGGGAGCCGTCCGTTCAGGCAGGATGACGACTGAGACACTGTCGGCCATTGAAAACGAAGCATGTCCTACATGCGGCTCATGTGCTGGCATGTTCACGGCCAATTCTATGAACTGTCTGACTGAGGCCATTGGTATGGCCCTGCCGGGCAACGGCACGATTCCAGCGGTCATGTCGGCACGTATCCGTCTGGCCAAGGAGACCGGTATGCAGATCATGGCGCTCCTGGAAAAGGGGATCGCCTCACGGCGGATCATGACGGAAGACGCCTTTATCAATGCCCTGACAGTGGATATGGCCCTTGGGTGTTCGACCAACACCGTCCTGCATCTGTTCAGCATAGCGCGTGAAGCAGGTATCCCTTTACAGTTAGAAAAGATCAATGAGATCAGCGAGCATACCCCGCATCTCTGTGCACTGAGTCCCGCGGGAGATCATCACTTGGAGGACCTTGATCGTGCAGGGGGTGTCAGGGCGGTATTAAAAGAACTTTCCGGTGCAGGCCTGATCCGTGATGAGTGTGTTACCGTGAGCGGGAAAAAATTGTCCGATACTATAGCGAGGGCCACAGTATGGGATTACCGGGTGATAAGACCGATGAGCAACCCGTATCACCATGAAGGCGGGCTTGCAGTCCTGTACGGGAATCTGGCGCCTGCAGGGTGCGTTGTAAAGCAATCTGCTGTCTCAAGGGAAATGCTGCGCCACGAGGGCCCGGCAAGGGTCTTTGAATCGGAGGAGGAGGCAACAGAGGCGATCATGAGGGGAAAGATCAACAGAGGCGACGTCCTGATCATCCGGTATGAGGGTCCTAAGGGTGGTCCTGGTATGCGCGAAATGCTCACGCCCACCTCAGCCCTCGCAGGAATGGGTCTGGATACCCATGTTGCCCTTGTGACGGATGGGCGTTTTTCAGGAGGAACCCGGGGTGCGTGCATTGGACATGTATCTCCTGAGGCCATGGAGGGCGGAGCCATCGCCCTTGTAGAGGACGGAGACATGGTTGTAATAGATATCAGAAACAAGGGAATCAACGTGAGGTTGACGGAAGAGGACCTCAAGAAGCGGCTTTCTCATTGGAAGCCGCCCGAACCAAAGATTACTTTCGGGTACATGTCTCGATATGCGGAGGGCGTATCTTCAGCGAGTGAAGGAGCTGTAATCAAATAGAAAAGGGGGGATTACTATCAAACTGAACGGCGCAAAAATCATCTTTCGGACACTCCAGGAAGAGGGTGTAGATGTTATCTTTGGCTACCCAGGCGGTGCGGTGATAGACATCTACGATGAATTGGTCAAGGCGGACATCAGGCATATCACCGTCCGACATGAACAGGGGGCTGTTCATGCAGCGGACGGCTATGCCCGTGCCTCAGGCAGGGTGGGAGTATGCCTTGTTACCTCAGGGCCCGGTGCCACCAATACCGTATCCGGGATTGCCTCGGCATATATGGATTCAATTCCCCTCGTTGTCTTGACAGGGCAGGTACCAACCGAGATGATCGGGAACGATGCCTTTCAGGAGGTGGATATCGTGGGTATCACCAGACCCTGCACCAAGCACAATTACCTTGTGAAAAACGTCGAGGATCTGGGCAGGATCCTGAAGGAGGCATTTTATATCGCACGCTCAGGGCGGCCGGGCCCTGTCCTGGTGGATCTGCCAAAAGACGTTGTCCGGGCCAGCACCGGCTACAGGTCGATGAAAAACGTCCAACTCAGGTCCTACAACCCCACATATAAACCCAACTTCAGGCAACTACCCAAGGCCGTCAAACTTATAAAAGAGGCCAAAAGGCCTGTAATCTTTGCCGGGGGAGGGGTCATCCTCTCCAAGGCCTCAGAAGAACTGAGGTACCTGGCAAAGAAAATCGAAACTCCTGTGACGGCTACTCTCATGGGCCTTGGGGCATTTCCTGCGAGCGATCCATTGTGGCTGGGAATGATCGGAATGCATGGGACCTACCGTGCCAACATGTCCTCTGCAGAATGCGACCTTCTTGTCGCTATTGGGGTCCGTTTTGATGATAGGGTTACGGGAAAAGTGGAGACCTTTGCTCCGAAGGCGAGGATCGTTCATATTGATATTGATCCAACGTCCATTCGTAAGAATATCCCCGTGTCCGTTCCTATAGTGGGGGACTGCAAAATAACGCTGCAGAAGCTGAACACCCTTCTTGAGAGAGAGGAGTTTGGGGATCTTAAGGAAGAGAGGAGAACATGGCTGGATCAGATAGAAGAGTGGAAGGCCACAAAACCACTCAAATACACCCAGAAGGACGTGATCAAGCCCCAATACGTCGTGGAAAAGCTCTGCGAAATCACAGGAGGGGAGGCCATCATTACTACTGAAGTAGGCCAGAACCAGATGTGGGCCGCCCAGTATTACCACTTTGACCGCCCGAACCGCTTTATCACGTCGGGGGGATTGGGGTGCATGGGATTTGGGTTTCCCGCGGCTATTGGCGCGCAAGTAGCATGCCCAGACAGGCTGGTGGTGGATGTTGCGGGAGATGGAAGCATCCAGATGAACATCCAGGAAATGGCCACAGCCATGCAATATAGGCTCCCTGTCAAGATTGTCGTCCTGAACAATAGCTATCTCGGAATGGTCAGGCAGTGGCAGGAACTCTTTTACAATCGCTGTTACGCTCACACCGAGATGAGTGAGGCGCCCGATTTCGTAAAACTGGCCGAGGCTTACGGCGCTGTGGGCCTGCGGGCGACCAGGCCGGAAGAGGTCGAGCCGGTTCTAAGAAAGGGTCTCTCCACTCCAGATCTTGTGATTATGGATTTCCTCGTGGAAAGACAGGAGTGCGTATACCCAATGGTGCCGGCAGGCGCCCCCATCACCGAGATGCTGCTGGTCTGATAGGTGAACGAAGCTTTAACCCGGATTTTGATAAGGCAAGGGAATGATGATGGAAAAAAAACAAGGAAGAAGACATATCCTCTCCATGCTGGTTGATAATCAACCCGGAGTACTCTCCCGCGTTGCTGGTTTTTTTAGCAGCCGCGGATTCAATATCGACAGCCTCTGCGTGTCTGAGACAGCAGACCCGTTGGTTTCCAGGATCACCCTTGTGGCGGTGGGGGATATGACCATCCTGGAACAGATAAAGAAACAGCTCAATAAGCTGATCAACGTAATCAAAGTGATGGATTTTACCGATAAGGAATATGTTCAGCGCGAGACGGCCCTCGTCAAGGTGAGGGCAAAGCCGGAACACCGCGCTGAGATACTGAGAATGGTGGACATCTTTAGATCCATGGTGGTGGATGTGGGATCTGAGTACTATACTGTGGAGATCACGGGAGACGAAGGGAAGATCACTGCTTTCTTGAGCCTCCTTAAACCCATGGGCGTCAAGGAGATTGCGAGGACCGGGGTCGTTGCCCTGGCTCGTGAAAAAAAATAAAGGAGGAGT
>JAFDHL010000284.1 GCA_019308785.1 Deltaproteobacteria bacterium | reverse complement strand
ACCACCAATGCGTTTTATTACTTTATTGAATTTAATGACCTCAGGAAATCCATTGATGAAATACTCGTCAAGCTCGATATCGCTTCTACTGCCTCTCTGGACGCAGCCTCACAGGAGCTTATAGAGTTAATTATGGATGCCCAAATTCCCCCGGACATCGAAGAGGCCGTCTTTCAAACATTCAGGTCGGTTACGTGGGACAAAGGCAGGGGTATAAGAATAGCCCTGCGCAGTAGCGCAGTTGCCGAGGATGCAAAATCATCATTTGCAGGACAGTACAAAACAGTGCTTAACGTAGTGGAGGATGGGATAGTTGATGCTTATAAAGAAGTCATTGCAAGTAAATATGCCTCCAGTGCCCTGTTTTACAGGATCAGCTATGGACTTTCGGACGTGGAAACCCCAATGGCCGTTTTGGCCCTTGAAATGGTAGATGCAGAGTCAAGCGGGATAATATACACCAATGACCTTGAAGACCCAAATTCAAACAGCATTAATATTCATTCCATTTGGGGTCTTGGAGAGCTGTTGGTAGGAGGAGAGATGTCACCGGACATCATTAACATCGAAAAGGAGAAAAAATTAAGAATTACCCAGAAAAAAACCGGGACTAAACCAAAGCAGATGGTCTTTTCCCAGGACAACATCACCGAAATTATTCCTGTCTATGATGACAAAAAAAAGTTGCCTTCCCTTGACGATGAGTCCGCGCTGGAACTGGCCAAGTGGGGAATGAAACTCGAAGGGTTTTTCAAGGAGCCACAGGATATTGAATGGGCTAAAGATAGCCATGGGCATCTTTACCTCCTTCAATCAAGACCCCTTAAGGCGGAAGAAATTAGTGGCGAAACCATAGAATGTAATTTTGAATATGTGGAGAATGCCGTGCTTGTTTCAGGCGGAGAAAGGGCATGTTCTGGGGTTGGGGCAGGAAAAGTCTTCAGGATAGACCGGGAATCCGACCTTGAAAAACTTCCGGAAGGCGCCGTGTTGGTGGCCAGGAATACTTCGCCCCACTATGTAAAGGTCATAGATAAGCTAAACGCGGTAGTAACCGACATTGGCAGTAAGGCCGGGCATTTTCCATCTGTTGCCCGCGAATTTGGTGTCCCGACCCTGGTTAATACAGGCGTTGCCACAACCAATCTGCCGGAAGGAAGAGAAGTTACAGTATATGCTGACGGCAAGGTGGTCTATGACGGGATTGTCCCATCTATGCTGGAGAGTCCCTGTGCCAGAAGAGACCTCATGTCCGACAGCCCGTTTGTGCGCAAACTCAGATATGTAATGAGCTTTATTTCACCGTTGAAGCTCCTCGACCCACAGGATGCGTCTTTTGTCCCCCATGGGGTCAGGTCGCTCCATGATATCATCAGGTTTGCCCACGAAAAGGCTGTGCAGGAAATGTTCCATATCGGAGAGAAGCGAATAAGAAAGATAGGAGGCGCCAAAAAGCTCCTTTCGGAAATACCTATGCTCTTCTATGTAGTGGATGTGGGTGGCGGCCTGAGGCAAGACCTGGCAGATAACAAAACAGTTATGATCGATGATATATTGAGCATCCCTATGAAAGCAGTATTTAGAGGCTTGAACCATCCTGAAATACACTGGTCGCAGTTTACACACTTTGACTGGGCAGAGTATGACAAAATTGTTATGAGCGGCGGGATTATAAGCGCAGAATCAGCAATGTTTGCAAGTTATGCAGTTTTGTCACACGACTATCTTAATCTTAATCTGCGCTTTGGTTATCATTTTGTTATTCTGGATGTAATCTGCGGTGACAAAGCAGAGGACAATTATATCCTGTTCAGGTTTTCAGGGGGAGGGGCTGACATCGCTAAAAGGATGTTAAGGGCCGATTTCCTGAATGGCATTCTGGACCGCCTCGGATTCAAAGTGGATATGAAAATTGATCTTGTAGACGGTGAGCTTAAAGGTGGTGAAACAAAATCAATTGAACAAACACTGGACATAATTGGGCGTCTTCTTGGCGCCACAAGGTTGATGGATATGTACCTCAGAGACAGCTCAATGGTCGAATGCTATGTGGAAGAGTTTATGAACGGACGGTATCATTTCGCTACAGTTGAAGAGTGATGGTTTCGTAAAAAGTCGTCACTCCGGTGAAAACCGGAGTCCAGAAACTCTGTAACCAATTGAAAAAAATGGATTCCCGCTGTAGTTTATCCCGCACTTGATGCGGGGCCGGAATGACAAGAAATGGTGTTTTTCGACTTATTACGAGTTCATCAAGAGTGATTATCGAAAAGTGGAGAATGACGTATGAAGGTCGAATCAGGACTAAGATTTTTTAAAAAGTGCTTAAAAGCCCTAAATATTCAATCCGCCAGAATACCGGCGGATAAATCGTCAATCGCCAATAGTCAATCAAAAAAGGATTCCATATACCAGCTTACATGGATAACAGATTATCTTGCTGTTGGCTACGCACCTATGTCGTATGTTGAACTCGATTCAATAAGAGAACAAGGAATTGGTGCTATTGTTAATCTCTGTGCAGAGTTTGGCGATTTGCATGAAATAGAAGAGAACTCAGGCTTTGAAGTCTACTATCTCCCTATCCCGGACGAGACCGCACCAGATATGGAAGACATGGAAAAGGCCCTTGCCTGGCTGGATGAAGCTGTCTATTTAGGTAAAAAGATCCTGGTTCACTGCCGCCACGGGATCGGGAGGACTGGCACCTTTGCAACCTCCTATCTGCTCAGGAGAGGGCTTGGTCTGAAGGTTGCTTCCAGGAAGATGAAATACACGCGTGCAACTCCGACCAATTACAGGCAGTGGAAACTTTTGAGAAAATATGGCAAGAAATCGGGCGTCTTAAAGATAAGAGAACCCTCCCTTGAAGCGAGAAATGTTGTTGATTTGAGCGTATATTTTACTGACTATGAGGCCCTTATTCAAAAAATAGATGAAGACCTCAATAGGGCGAATAACACCGTCAGTAATATTAAAAAGTGCGGGCTTGAAACCGACGAATGTTGTTTTCATTATATTGACCTACAGCTCATAGAGGCCATATATCTTGGCAATGTAATGAACCGTACCTTTAAAAGTGATTTAAGGGCAGAAGTCATCCGCAGGGCCGTGGGGGTATGCAAAAACATAAGAGGCTTAAAAGCCCGGTTGGGTGAAAAAGGATATGATCCCATTAAAGACAGGCAATGTTTGGTTGAAGCCTACGTCAGGGAGCAGATCTTATGCCCGTTAAACAGAGAATCAAAGTGCACACTTTACGAACATAGACCCATAAGATGCAGGTTGTATGGTGTTCCCAAGGACTCTGTTGATCTTGATCTAATTAATAACACCCTTTTTGATATCTCCCGAAACGTCTTCTTTGCGTTTTCCGGGTCTTTTCTTGAAGGGAGGGCGCTTTCCTTTTCTCTGCCCGATACTGTTTCAGGCAGGTTTATCCAGGAATACTTCTATTATCTGGCCTCTTTGGAAACCGATTAAAAACATTAGTTTTTTAATACGCTCGCCACCTTCTCCTCTATCTCATCCTTATCTATCGGCTTAACACAGTATTCTGTTGCTCCCAGTTTTAGAGATTCCCGAGCCGTCTCCATTGTCGGATAACCGGTGAGCATGATGACACCC
>JAFDHL010000283.1 GCA_019308785.1 Deltaproteobacteria bacterium | reverse complement strand
ATAACTTCATTTCTTTTTACTTCTACTCCCAGTTTTTGTTTGACGGAATTAAAATCTATTCCGCTAACCTTTGCTAAGTAATCTTCATACGTCCTTTCAAATACAGTTTCTTTAGTTGTCATATTTTTTATACCCAAAGGAGAATAGTACAGGGCTAAGCGGGCCCTCTCAATGATCATTGAGTAGTAATCCTCTCAGCCTTGTAGAAGCCTTTTCTCGGGGCATCTCCTTTTTCCATTTTGGTTTTTCCCCTGAGTCGCCAGACGATTTCGCCATTAGGCGTGACCTCAATTATTTCAGTTGTCCCTGTAATCAAAGTATTCCCATTTGGCAATCTGTCGGCATCTCTGGCCAGTTGACGTTCCCACTGGGACCTCTCGAACTTCCAGACAATCTCACCGGTCTTCGGATCAAATTCTACAACGTGGGGAGGGTTTACCGAAAAGTCAATTTTTAAAGGCCTGAATGATAGAAGTGGTCTCTGTGTTGCTGAAAGGACATTACCGTTTGAGAGAACTTCCGGGTCATGCGGGTAATAAAGAATTCCTTTTCCAAGGGTCTTAACCAAATTCCCTTGAGGATCGACTTCGACTACAAAGTTGAAATTTCTAAGGCTGATCAGGGTGTTGCCATTCGGTAGTCTTGTGACTGCATTGGCATGAGTCCATCCATCAAGATAAATATCCTTATAAGGTGATTTGTAAAAGTGGTCTTTTGCGTGCCAGGCCCATACAATCTTTCCTTTTGGGCTCACTTCCTTCACCTGGGCCTGATATTTTTCGTCCCGGCCACCGCATACTATCAGGGTATTACCATTCGACAGACGATCTGCATCATGGGTTACCTTGCTGTCCAGGTATGACCAGACTGTTTTGCCGCTTCGATCAATCTCATATACACCCTTACGAGGCAATACAAACAGTATATTATTGTTAGGCAACCATTCAACGTCAAATCCGGGATTTGTATATCCTTTCAAATAAAACGGAAGCACATACTCCCAGACGATCTGACCCTGCATGTTCACCTCAATTATTCTCGGTCGTTCAGGTCTATGGTTATTTGCCAGTAGAGTGGTTCCATGCCATGTCTTATCCGGATTATAAATATCAACATCGATATCCGGATCTTTGACAGGATTTTTATATGTAAATGCCCTGCCTCCTGCAGTTCCACAGCATCCAAAGTAAATAACAACTGCGAGCACTATACATAGAATCGAAAAGGTGTTCTTCCTATCTCCACACATGTTACTTCCCTTTGTAATACAAGTTGCTTTGTAAAATCGAGATGCCTAACGTAGAGTTCATCGCCGCGGCGAAAGCCGCTTGCCTCAATCCCTTTACATCGCTTTCATATCTTCAACCATACGGACAAACACTAATGGTGAAATTACACCGGCAAAATCGGGCGGGTTCTTTAATAATGCCTTATCGCCTGTTATCAGCACAGTACCGGCTTGAGCCGCCATTAAGGCCCACAGGTGATCATCGCCTCTGTCCGGCGCATGCTCGACCGGCAAAGGCGCTTCTCGCAGAATGCCATGGAAAGCAATATCGTTGAGTATGATATCAACTTCAGTTTCTCTCAGCTTATGAAATTTTCGAATTCCGGGCCGAAGCAGGACCCTCCGGTATTCGGAAAGGAGTTCAATGGAGAGAACGAAACGGAGCCTGCCTTCAAGCATCCAGTCAAGGATGAGGCATGTGGGCGACTGGGGCTGGTGAGTAATCAGACCGCTTATCAATACGTTCGTGTCTACGACAACAAGGGGTAGGTTCATGTTTGACGTTCCGCCCTTGTTTCCCTTATGGCGAGTTCCATCGCCTTTGCAGCTTTCAACCCGGCAGTTTTCCGCGCCCTGGAGACAAGAGCCACTGCATTATCCATGGTCTTTATACCGTATAGATCAAGGCTTTCATCAATAATTTCTCTGATCGTGCAGCCCCGGCGGGCTGCCCTCTCCTTTAAGGCGCGATGCCTTTCGTCGGACAGGGTGATGGTTAATCTCTGCATTTTATTTCTCCTTTTATGCAATTCGTCACCAAATCACCATATCACCACAATTTCATTCTGTCAATCCCTCTGTTACAGCTACCCGACACCGTGCAACGACCAATCGCGACCGGAGGTCGCTCCTACGCAATGCCGGAAAAACCGGGACGTCCACTGGTAAATCAGTATCTCTTTGGCAAATTGCGATATGCTGATTTATAAATGGATGTCCCCATTCACGGCCTACAAAAAGGGGACGGAATCGTAAGGCTTCGACGTGAGCTCAGCCGAACGTGACTGTCTGAAGCTTGTCTGCCTTTGGTAGGGAAGCCCTGGTCAGCATGATAAACCTCCGTGCAAAGGTATGAGACAATATATAATTGATGGACTCGTAAAAAGTCCATCAATCCCGCAAAGCGGGAGGGTGGGGGTGGTCCCGCGGTACGCGGGATTGAATTCACTTCAAATGGCGGGTGAGGGGTAGCCCTCTCCCGCCGAGTAAAAAGGTGCGAAGCGACTTTTTGCGAGGTTATCATAATTGGCTCAGGGGCAAATTGCAAAACAAGGGGATTGTCATTTGTTGCATCAAAATAGAAAGTAAATTAGAGGCCAATGGTGGGCGATTAACAATAAATGTCAATATTTCACGAGCGTCCCCTATTTCGTTTTTTCTTGACTACCAAATTCTTATTGCCTATGGTTATGTTACAGCATTGATTATCCTGTAAAAACATATAGTTAGATTATTTAAATTATTCTTCGGAATAGGTGCTGATTCCTTTCATGACAATCAAACGGATCCTCATACTTGCCCCCCTGCTGGTCATAGTCTTTTTGCTTCAGTCCTATCTGTGGGTGCCAACCTACGAGCAGCAGACGCGGGGAAATCCCGAGCGCCTCAATGAATACATTGCCGCGTCCATAGGTGATGCCAGCCTTTTAAATCCCATTCTCACGGCAGATACGGCCAGCAGCCAGATCGAGGGCATGGTCTTTGAGGGACTCATTGACCGTGATGAGGAACTGCGTTTCAGGGGACGTCTTGCAACCTCGTGGGAGGTATATGAGGAGGCATATTTCTTTGTTAATAAAGCCGCAAGCATTCCAGGACTGGGTAAGATTACCGCCAAATCGGTTGAAGGGCTTCTTATGCAGGCAAAGGAAAAAAGTGATGTCTCGAATCCTGAGCTCAAGGCCACGCTGGACAATATCACGGATATTTCCGTAATCCCTGCCAGGGAGTTTCAGGTAACCAGGAAAGAAAAGGTGCCAGGTGAAACTAAGAATGAGCAAAAAATAAGGGTGAGCGTCAGGGCCCCCGCAAGGATCAAGTTAACCCTTGCCAAAGTAGACCAGGATCTTTTTAAGAATCTTACACAGATCCTGGGTGCGGACTATTTTGCTTCTTTTAATGCCAAAGAATATGTTAATGCGGACCCCCATGTGGGAAAAGAGAAACTGGTCGCATATGCCACGGAGTTACTCCCTGCCATTGAGCACAATCCCGTCCTGGTTTTTCATCTCCGGCCCAATGTAAGGTTCCATGACGGCCATGTCTTTGATGCGAATGATGTCAAATTCACCTATGACGCGATCATGGATCCAAAGAACCTTTCCCCCCGGATCGCGGACT
>JAFDHL010000282.1 GCA_019308785.1 Deltaproteobacteria bacterium | reverse complement strand
TTTTGTTTAGGATGACTTTAAGAGGTTATCAACGTACGCTAAACTTCGAGATTATGGGATGGTAGTAAATATTACAGATAGTGAAATTAGGGACCACCTCCAGAAGTTGAAGGAAATGGCAATGAAGCTTGGTGCAAGCGATGCTCGAATTGTCCCGGCAGATATGATCCCAATTGAAGACCAGATCGTCGAGATGTGCAGGGAGCCCCTCTGTGAAGGTTATTCAAAGAGTGCCAACTGCCCTCCCCATGTAATGAGCCCGAAGGAAGCGAGGGCATGGGTCCGATTTTACAAAATGGCCTTGGTTTTCAAGATTGATGTTTCACCGGAGCTGCTTTTTTCGGAGGAGCGTTTTAAAATATTTGAAAAGGTATATATTCTCTGCTCCAAGCTTGAGAACTTTTCTGTTGAGCAAGGATATGTCCGATCAAAAGGGCTGGCTGCAGGTTCGTGCAAATCTGTGTTTTGCAATAATATTCCGTGTGAAGCCTTATTAGATGGGGGTAAGTGCCGCTATCCTTCCCTGGGCCGCCCTTCAATGGAGGCCCTGGGAATAAACGTTTTCCGATTGGCAAAGGATGTGGGCTGGAAAATCTATCCCATCCTAAGGGACAGTGATCCCAAGGATATTCCCAATGCCATGCTTGCCGGGCTCCTGCTGGTAGGATCGGGGTGAACAAAGGCTATAACTATCCTCAGGCCTGGAATCGGAGCCGGTAGTCGAACAGGTTGACGGGATCCGATAATATCTCGTCTCAGTAAAACATTGAGTGCCTGACTCCTCGCAATGACCGGGGAAGGTTAAAAACTCACCAAAGGGGAAAATTGATGAGGGTTGGATTCTATCAGAGCAATCCGGTTTTCGGAAGGGTGGGAGAGAACGTTGAACAGGCGGTTCAGGAAATTTCACGAGTAAACGCCGATCTTATAGTATTGCCCGAACTGTTTAGCACGGGATACCAGTTTGTTTCCAGGCAAGAGGTGTCCGAATTTGCCGAAGACATACCAACAGGGAAGACCTGCCAGGCCATGATTGGCCTTGCGAAAGAACTGGGAATGTTCCTGGTTTTCGGACTGCCCGAGAAAGACGACGACAGCCTCTACAATTCAGCGGCCGTGGTCGGTCCTAAGGGTTTTATTGGGAGATACAGGAAGACCCATCTATTTGCCGAAGAAAAGCTATTTTTCGATCCTGGGAATACAGGGTTTCGGGTTTTTGATATTGGTCCGGCGATAATAGGCGTTATGATCTGTTTTGACTGGTGGTTTCCAGAATCTGCTCGGGTCCTGGGTCTTCTGGGTGCTGATATCATTTGCCATCCGGCCAACTTGGTGCTTCCCCACTGTCAGAAGGCCATGGTAATCCGGTCTTTGGAAAACGGTGTGTTCACGATTACTGCCAATCGGGTAGGAACCGAATCAAGGGGAGATTATGAGGCACTTACATTCACGGGAGAAAGCCAGATCCTGGATAACGATGGCAATGTTTTGAGAAAATTAGGAGATAATGATACTGGAATTGTTCTTTCTGATATTGATCCGAAACAGGCCAGGGACAAGAGCGTCACAACCCGGAATGAACGCTTCAAAGACAGGCGCCCAGAGTTTTACGGACCTCTAACAAATTTTTCCTAAGGATTTAGGAATCGACTTTTTGGGCCATTACCACCCTGTAGATGTGGCTGTAGTCCTTGATTCGAGTTTTTTCGCCATACCCTTTGATTTGTTCCACGAGTACTAAAGCTTTCTCTGTTTGATCCGGTGACATTTCCATTATGAGCCATCCGCCGGGACTCAAATAATCCAGCCCTCCTTGAATGATTTTCTCGATGAAATACATCCCGCCTTCATGTCCGTCAAGGGCCAGCCTCGGTTCATAGTCTCGTACTTCAGGGGCAAGATCATTATACTCTTCAGAGGTGATATAAGGGGGGTTAGAAATGATAATATCAAAAGTTATATCAAGGTTTATAATGGGATCCCAAAGATCTCCTCGCATGAACTGGATTCTTTCAGATACGCCGTGTTTTTCAGCATTACTGCGGGCGAGGCTCAGGGCGGCGGCAGACAAGTCGGTGGCCCAAAACCGAGCCTGTGGGACTTCTTTGGCTACAGATATGGCGAGGGCTCCGGAACCTGTTCCAAGGTCCAGTATTTTAGGGGATTGATTTTGTGGAGCAAAATTGGCTCCAACCCGATTGATGGCCTGCTCGACCAGCAGTTCACTTTCAGGCCTGGGGATTATGACCTGTGGGTCGACCATAAAATCCAGGGACCAGAATTCCTGACTCCCGGTTATGTACTGAATAGGTTCGTGCCGCAGTCGTCGCTTGATCAGTGAGCGATAGCCTGAGATTTCCTTTTCGGTCAGGGGTTGATCAAAATTCAGGTAAAGGTTCACGCGGTCTGTATTGAGCTGGTGGGACAGAAGAACTTCGGCGGTCAGACGGGGGGAATTTATCTCCTTTTCTTTCAGATAATCGGCCGTAACCTTCAATAGGTCTTTTATGATCCAGGACTTATGCCTCATAATCCGCAGCCATTAAGTTCCCCGGATTTTTCTTGAGTGCCTCGGTCTGAAAATGGGTGATTAATGGATCGATAATAAGATCCATAGCCCCCTGGAGAATGTTATCCAGTTTATACAGGGTAAGGCCGATCCTGTGGTCTGTGGTCCTGCCCTGGGGGAAATTATAGGTCCTGATTCGTTCACTTCTATCCCCGGAGCCCACCATGTTCCTCCGCTCCTCCGATATCTTCGACTGCTGTTTTGCCTGTTCCATGTCGAGGAGCCGGGATCGAAGTACTTTCATGGCCTTGGCCTTGTTTTTATGCTGAGATTTCTCATCCTGGCATGTGACCACAAGGCCTGTGGGTAGGTGGGTGATGCGGACCGCGGAATCAGTGGTGTTCACATGCTGTCCGCCGTGGCCGGATGACCGGTATACATCAATGCGGAGATCTTCGGGATCTACCTCAACATCTATATCTTCCGCCTCGGGGAGCACGGCAACCGTAACGGCTGATGTATGAATCCGGCCCTGGGCCTCTGTCTCCGGTACCCGTTGTACGCGGTGAACGCCACTTTCATACTTGAGTCGGCTGTAGACCATTTGACCCTCTATGAGAATAATTATTTCTTTAAACCCTCCTATGCCGGTAGCATTCTGGCTGAGCACATCAGCCTTCCATCCCCTTAATTCCGCATATCGGTTATACATCCTGAATAGGTCTCCGGCAAAAAGTGCGGCTTCCTCTCCACCTGTGCCCGCCCTAATTTCAAGGAGGATGTTTTTTTCATCGTTGGGGTCCTTTGGCAGAAGAAGGAATTGGAGCTCTTTTTCGAGCTTTTTAAGGGTTGAAGCAAGGGTATCAATTTCTTCCCGCGCTAATTTTCTCATCTCTGCGTCCGGATCATCCAATAGCGATCGGTTGTTCTCAATTTCGTCCTGAACAGAGATGTACTTGCGAAATGTGGTTATGATGGGGGTAAGTGCGCTGTGTTCTTTTGCATATTTTTTATAGGTCTTTTGATTCCGGACTATCTCTGGACGGCCCAATTGTCTTTCAAGCTCATCGTAGCGCTCTTCGATTTCTTTTATTTTTTCAAACATTAACGAAATCCTTTCT
>JAFDHL010000030.1 GCA_019308785.1 Deltaproteobacteria bacterium | reverse complement strand
GAAAGATCTATATGATTCGCTTAAATGATATTACTTCACAGATTCTCAGCTATCATCCAAAGGCCAATATAGAGCTGGTGGAAAAGGCATATGTCTATTCGGCCAAGGTCCATCAGGGCCAGATTCGCCTTTCAGGTGAACCCTACCTCTCACACACTTTAGAAGCAGCATATATTCTCGCCCAAATGAAAATGGATGTAGTCTGTATTGTGGCCGGACTTCTTCACGATACTATTGAGGATACCAATGTTGAGCTTGATGATATTCAGCGCCTCTTTGGCGAGGAAACAGCCAATATCGTCGACGGGGTAACAAAAATCAGCAAAATGCAGTTTACAAGCCACAAGCATCGCCAGGCCGAGAATGTCCGGAAGATGATTCTTGCCATGTCCTCCGATATCCGGGTGATCCTCGTCAAATTTGCAGATCGGTTACACAACATGAGAACCCTGGGATTCCAGCCACCGGAAAAGCAAAGACTTATTGCCAGTGAGACCCTGGATATCTACTCACCACTGGCGGGCAGGATGGGTATTAACTGGATCAAATCAAGCCTGGAAGATCTTTGTCTTTATTATCTCGAACCTGAGATCTACAAGACGATCAAAAGCGAGGTAGCCCAGAGAAAAAGTGAAAGGGACCGATTTCTCAAAGAAATTCAACAACTGCTCCTTGACAAGCTATCCGAATTTAATATTAATGCCACGATAAAAAGCAGAGACAAGCACTTCTACAGTATCTACAAGAAAATGCTGGATCAAAACCTAACGGTCAATCAGGTTTATGATATTATGGCATTCCGCGTTATAGTCAACACCATCAAGGAATGCTATGAGGCCCTGGGCCACATCCATTCCATGTGGAAACCGGTTCAGGGAAGGTTCAAGGATTATATTTCTGTTCCAAAGGCAAACATGTATCAATCACTCCATACCACAGTAATAGGGCCCATAGGACAAAGAATGGAGGTGCAGATTCGGACATGGGAAATGAACAGGGTCGCTGAAGAGGGTATTGCAGCCCACTGGAGGTATAAGGATGGATCGGTTGCGAGCAAGACCGATGAAAAACAGTTTGCATGGCTCCGCCAGCTCATGGAGTGGCAGAAAAACCTTCATGATCCTGCGGAGTTCCTGGAATCCGTCAGGATGAATCTCTTTCCCGACGATGTCTATGTGTTTACCCCCGGAGGAGATGTGAAGACATTCCCTAAAGGTGCGACGCCTATCGACTTCGCTTACAGCATTCACTCCGAGGTAGGAGAAAAATGCATGGGAGCCAAGGTCAATGGTAAAATGGTTCCTCTCCGATCAAAGTTGAAAAATGGGGATGTCATAGAGATCATCACCTCTTCGAAACAGCATCCAAGCAAAGACTGGCTGGAATTCGTAAAAACACCCCGGGCAAAGACCAAGATAAGACAGTGGATAAACAACCAGGAAAAGGAGGAAAGCATCAATCTGGGCAGGAATTTCCTGGAAAAAGCCCTTGAACAGGTACACATGAGCATAGCCAATATCACTAAAAGCGACCAACTCTCAGCCATCGCAAAGGAACTCTCTTTCCATTCGGTTGAAGATCTTGTGGCCCAAATCGGTCTGGGTAAGGTCTCACCCAGGCAAGTGATTGGTCGACTGAAACTCAAGTTGGGCATAAAAGAAGAAAAACCGGCCGGTCTTGTCAGCAAAATGGTTGACCGCATAACGCGCCGAAGAGAGGATCACGGCATTAATGTCAAGGGCGTAAGTGATATGTTGGTCCGTTTTGCCAATTGCTGCCATCCTATCCCTGGAGACGCGGTCATCGGGTTTATAACCAGGGGGCGGGGTATTACAATCCACCATAAAAATTGCAGCCATATTTTGAAGGCCGATCCGGACAGACTGGTGGAGTTATCGTGGGAACCTTCAAAAGACGACGTCTATCTTGCTAAGATAAGAGTGACCAGCGTAGAAAGAAAGGGCGTTCTGGCAGATGTCAGCAACATTATAACCCAGAAAGATGCAAATATCATCCAGGCCGATGTCAAAACGACAATGGACAATAAAGGGATTGCTCTTTTTGCAATCGAGGTGGAAAATAGCAAACAGCTTCAGGATATTATGGGGGCAATAAAAAAGGTGAAAAACGTCTTGATTGTGGAAAGGCTTTAAACGATTGAAATTTGTCGAAGCCAAGCGTAGATTTATCCGCCTCCGGAGGATCCCGCAGAAGGCGGGAATGATTGTTGGAGCGTAGCGGCCTCCGGCTCGTAGATCCTACGGCTCGGAGAGAAATCCCGATTCATCGGGGATGACCAAGACGGATCTCCGAAATCCAGAATCCAGCATTGTGAGTCTCTTCCATTTGAAGGCTTATTTCACTCCATTATTACGGCTTTACGACTCGACCGGACTTAATACAGCTTGTGCAGACCCTCATTTTCTTTACCTGGCCGTTTTGAATACACCTCACCCGCTGAAGATTGGGATACCAGCGTTTCTTTGTTTTATTATGAGCATGGCTCACATTATAGCCGACCACAGGTTTTTTACCACAGATCTCACACACCTTCGCCATTTCGGGTGTCTCCTTTGGAATAATGCTTATTTACCGGCGGCCTGATTCTCATGCTTATGATGGAAAAAATGCAGTTCAAGATTCAGCAAGAAAATGCCGTCCTTTATTCAATTAAAAGTAAATTTATATACCTGACCCCGGAGCAGATGGCAAGCACTTTTTGCACAAATCGCCCGACGAGATTATACAATTGAACCTCATTAAAAATAAAGAAACCCTCTCCCCTGCCCTTAATCGGCTACCCGAGAATCTGAACCACATCCACCTGATGGGCGTTTGCGGGACAGGAATGGCTTCTCTGGCCGGAATGTTCAAAGAGAAAGGCTATCAGGTAACAGGCTCGGATCACAATGTCTACGCGCCAATGAGCGATTTTCTTGAAGCATTATCCATCCCTGTCCTTAAAGGCTACAGTCCCCATAACCTTTATCCTATCCCGGACCTGGTCATTGTTGGAAATGTGATTACAAGGAAAAATCCGGAAGCAGTCGAGCTTTCACGCCTCGGACTTCCCTATCTCTCTTTTCCCCAGGCACTCCAACTCTTCGCCCTAAAGGACAAACGTTCCATCGTAATCAGCGGAACGCATGGCAAGACAACCGCTTCTTCCCTGGCTGCCTGGATCCTTGAAAAAGGCGGCATGGATCCCGGGTTCATGATCGGCGGAATCCCCAAGAACTTCAAAAAAAATTTCAAGCTGGGGCACGGAAAATATTTCGTCATAGAAGGCGATGAATACGATACGGCCTTTTTCGATAAAGGGCCAAAATTCTTGCATTACAAACCATGGACTGTAATCCTTACCAACATCGAATTCGATCACGCCGACATATACCGCAATCTTGAGCATGTGATAGAAAATTTCAGAAAACTGATACACATCATCCCTCCTGACGGTGTGCTTATTGCAAATGCCGATGATCCGATAGTAGCAAGTGAAATCGAGCGTGCAAAATGCCAGGTGATCACCTATGCCTTATCTAATAATGCCTACTGGAAGGCATCATATATCCCGGTTAAAAAAAACGATACGCGGGTCAAGATCATCAAGCACGGAATAGAATACACGACCCTTTCTACCCCCCTCTACGGCCGCCATAATATATCCAATCTTCTATCCGCCGTTGTTCTGGCCGACCATCTTGGAGTATCACTATCTCCCCTCTCTGAATCGGTCAAAACCTTTGAGGGTATCAGACGGAGGCAGGAAATCATCGGAGAGAAGCGTGGGATTCTTATCTTAGATGATTTTGCCCACCATCCCACCGCTGTCAAAGAAACCATCGATGCTGTCAGTGAGAAGTACAAAAACCGTCGCCTGATCGCTGTCTTCGAACCCAGGTCCAATTCAAGCAGGCGAAACGTGTTCCAGTCGCGCTATGCCTTGTCGTTTGATAACGCGGACCTTGTCATGATCCCGGAACCGCCCATGATGGAAAAGATTCCTCTTGAAGAAAGGTTTTCTTCTCAGCAGGCCTCCTATTATCAAAACACAGGCCAATTATTGGAGGCACTGCTGGCCGAAGCCCGCAAAAACGATGTAATCCTGATCATGTCAAACGGCGCATTTGATAACCTGCCTCGCAGGTTATTGAAAAGACTTGGAAATACCTAAATTGTGGCTGTTTGGTTGCGGATAGGTTGCGGATTGTTGCGGATTGTCCAGCTCATCAACCTCTGATTTAAATCTCCCGGGCATCCAATGACCATAGGTATCATAGGTAATTGAAATGGAACTGTGGCCCAATTGATATGAAACATCACCTATATTATGGCCCCTGAGAAGCCTTATTGTTGCGTAGCTATGCCTGAGGTCATGCACTCGGATACTACGTAGCCCCGCCTGATCTAAACAACGATTAAGCGCCCTTTTAAACATCTCTCGGTTTAATATCTTACCGTTCTTGTCCGCAAAAACCCATTCGGAAACTGTACGGCCCTGTTTTAATGCCCTTTTCTTTTGAACAACTCGTAAATTTTTCAGTGTCTCAGCAAGATGGGCTGTCATGTCAACACGCCGGCGCTTTTTACTTTTCGTATCCGTGAGTCGCTTTTTTCGCCAGCTTTGCCTTACTTCAATAAATCGACCGTTAAAATCCACATCTCCCCACTGGAGCGCCTGGATCTCCCCTATCCTCATGCCGGTCCTTAATGCACAAAGCACAGGGGGATAATAAAACCCGTCCAGGTATTTCTTTATCTGTTTCAATAATAAGTCCACTTCCTTTTCTGCCAGGGGCTCTACATCCAGGGCCTTTTTCTTGTATCTTAGCTGCAGGTCCTTGAGAGGATTGCTTTCAATCAGTTCAGAATCCATAGCGTGAGATAAAACGCCGCTTATCGGGCACCTTATCAAGACCACTGTTGATGGGTGTAGCCCCTTAATAAGAAGCTTGTCAAAAAACGCTTTGAGGTCTTTCCGGCTAATCTCATTAAGTCTGCAATTTCTAAAGACCGGATAGGCATGTAACCTGAGATTGTCTTTGTAATTATTCCAAGTAGATTCTTTCCAATCATGTGGCAATCCAAGCCAAATTTCCGCATACTCTTTGAAAGTAGGACATTCAGGTTTAAGTTTTTCCAATTGGAATTCGCCGAGGGTCAGCTTTGCCTCAATCTTCTTTGCCACCTCTCGGGCCAGGCGCTTATCCTTACCGATTTTTTTAGATTTACGCTTGCCCTGGTGGTCAATGAATAGCCACCAGATGCCGGATCCCAACGGACGTTCTCTGATTTTTACGGCCACCTAAAACCACCTCCCTTCCCCCGCTGTGCATCGAATCAAGATGGGGTATCTTTCTGACGGTATATACTCCACCATTTGTCAATTTCATCTAGATCATAAGTGCCATCCGGCCTGACTGGCATACCCTTTTTTTTATAATAGGCAATTGACCGCACACTCCGGTCTAAATTTACTGCAACTTCTTTTTGAGTGGATACTACTCGATTACCGGAACTTTTTTGTTTCGTCTGTGATTTTGTCTTTCCCGGGCCTTGCCTGGACTGTTCAATCGGCTGCCCTTTGGTCTTCAGGTCCTTCAACTCCTGGGCCATTCCATGAATCATGAATCCCAAGGCCTGGATCTCGCCAGGGCCAAACTCCACGCCGTCCCCATCATACCCAAGCATAAGGCTTCCCAAAGCCCTCAACTTTAAACGTATGTTCTCGACCTTCTCTAAATAACCTTCTGCCTCCATGCAGTATCACCTCCTTATTAAAAATTTGTTAGCGGGATACCGTTGATTGCCCGACAGGAGGTCAACGGCGGGTCCGTATCTGCATAGGGTTTAAGCATTTTCAGGACCCTCTATTCAAACGGGCAGGGGCTAAAATGCCCTTTCCGGTTACGCCTACCTGTCCAGGGATATTCATATAATGCTTTCAGGAAATAGGTCTCCTGATTTCAAAAATCTTAAATTCTGTTTCATCCCCAGATTCACCAAACTTTACAATTTTTTTGGATATTAATCCGGTCTCCCTGTAAATCTGAAAATCAACAATTATTGTTGTCTTGTTGTCCATGAATCGTCTATGCCCCCAAATTCTTCCTGGTTCCAAATCTCGTGGTATAAAAATTCATTAAGGCTTCTGGAGATCATCCAGGATTCTTTGAATTCCTTTTACGAGAAACGCAGGCTCCCCGCCCTTTTTTATCAAGTTCTTGATTTCGAATAAAGCCCCATTGTTCTTAGCCAATGCTTTTAAGTGAAGTCGTATTGAGTTAACACACCCCAAAATCCACCTGTATTCCTGATTTAAACTATGCCCCGTAGGACTCTCTTGATGGAGCAAATTACTTGCCCGGTGCTCGATCTCTTTTAATTTTACTAACATAATTACTCCCCCCTAAACTCAATTTCTTAATATGCCGTACAATAATCATTTCCATGTGGCAACCTCGGCCTTCCATTCTGCTTTGGTTTGGGGCCTCCTCCCTCTGAATTTATGTTCATCAGGGATGAGTCGGTCTATCTGGGCGGCCATGGCGTCCAATTGTTGATTCATCTCAATACGGATCGCCGACAAGCTCATTTTCAGAAGCATAAGTTCCTGGGTTCTTTTATCGCTGGTATACATATTATTCACCTCTTCCTCTATGTCTCGCTTGGTCTGAAACAATCCACCAAATTAAGAATTTTGTTAGCGGGATACCGTTGATTACCCGACAGGAGGTCAACGGCGGGTCCGAATCTGCCAAGCGCAGGGAGTCAACTGTATTCTCGTTTACAACGAGTGTCTCACCTTCCCTCTGTCTTATGGTACTGGGCTGTTCCCATCTGGCACCTGCCGCCTTCCGAAACTATCCCACTCTTCCTTTTCAAAACATCAATTCAAAGGTCTACGTCCGTCTCTCTTTTTATCAGGGTTGGCCTTATTCCATAGAGTTTGAAGTTCATACCCAATATCACCGCCCAATAACATTTGCCTTAGTTTACCCAAACTCATTTCCGCTTCCAATATGACCACGGACACAGCCTCATTTGAAGAAAAATTTAATGCTCTCCCTGCAAAACTGCTATGACAGAGCTGCAGGGTCCCATAAACGAATGTCAGAAATCCATAGACCTCATCAATGTCAAAATAATTGACGTTTTTAGATTCATATGTAATTTCCGGATTAGCTTTGTTCCAAAGATCCTGAACTTCACCGCCTATGTCGCCTAAGAGCACCGCCTTCAATTTACGTAAATGGTTTTCTGCCTCCATTATGACCTTGGCCACGTCCTCACCTGGTATTATATCAACCTCGTTATGGCAAAAAGTTTCATGCAATAATCGTATGACGCCGTTAACAAAACCTAAAGATCTGAAAATCTCATTTATATCAAAATCGATTTCTTCTCCATTCATAAAAAAAGTAACCTCGCCATCTTTTCCAATCCTCTTCTCAATATCTTCCATATCCGCACCTCCCTTCTCAAACCCTGGCATCCTTAAATTTAACGCCCAATTTTATCCCCCCAGGAATACCGGTCTGATTCCATGTCGCTTTTTCAACCCAAATCGTGCCAAATTCTTTAGAGATGAACTCATTAGCCTCTTGAAACAGTCTTTCCGCATCCCTAACTAATGCTTTACCGACAAAGCAAACTTCATCCAACTCATCGCTTTGTTGGTGTATCAAGCTAAAAAGTCCTTCAAATGTCTCTAAGAAACACGCAACAATATCCTCAAGTGTCTCGTTTACTGTACTGATTTTTTCCCCATTCATAAAATAATCAACCTTGCCATCCTTTCCAACCCTCTTTTCTACATCATCCATACCCGCACCCCCTTAGCCTCAAAAAAATAATTAGCCTTTGTCACCAAACAGCATGCTTTTTAATTTATCCACACGCGTTTCCGCCTCTGAAACGACCATGCGCACATCATCGCTCCGAAGTAATTCAGTGTCATAAACGAGTTGCAATACCCCTTTGATGAACGCTAAATTGTTTTCAACCTCATCCGAATCCAGTTTTTCTATGTCTTTCATAATCCGCACCTCCATAAAAAATCCCGAAGCGGGCTTAACGGCCAATTACAACCGTCCCGGTCCTTGCGGATACCGGCCACTTCGGGAATTTGTTTATATTCAGGGTTTCAAAAAAAACGGCCATTAACGGAGGTCCTCCCGGTAATTGAATTTAAAGCAAAATCAGAATATTAAAATTTTATCCCTTTGTCAATAAGAATTTGTCTTTCAAATTTAGCTCAGAATCGCATTTCTTTTTGTCCCGCATATAAAGCCATGCCCTCAATCCTGGCATCGTTTAGCCGTTAGCGAATTCTTAGCCTGTGAGGATATTTTTCTCATGGCTAAGCCCAATTACCCACCATCATCTGCCCATCCAGTTGAGCGTTTTTGGTATCCAGGCCCGGTTGGATCCCTCACGATCTGAAATACTTCTTTTTGGTGCCGCCCGTGTGGGTCCTCTGATGAGATTTACACCTCCGCCTGGCCATTCAGGATCAGCCACAACATGACAGAGGGTTTCGGCGTCAAGTAGATGATTATCCTTTCCAACCTGCACCCACTGCTCAAGACCCCTTTTATCAAGCTGTTTTTCCTCCGCAAGAATCTGTCTTGAATACCGTTGATCTGTATCCATGTGCAAATAGGCCGACTGTTCTTCTCCGTTGATAGCCTGGCCAAGTCGATAGTAAATGAGATCCTTCAGCTTGTGCGAATCAACCAAAATATTTTGAAGGCCTCCGGGGATCGGGCGTCCGCTTGGCGTTTTATCCAGTACTTTCCCAATATGAACTTTTCCGGCCAAAGGCCGGCTTGCCCCCTTCGTACCCCAGACACGACATCCGCGCCCAACAGCATTTTTCCGGATCCACCAATAAGTTTCTTCGGTCATGCTCATGCCGGTCTCTTTTGCGCCTCCGCCTGTATCAATAGCAGCTCTCCAGATTCGCATGGCCTGGTCGTTCTCTGCATCCTGGACTGGATAAGCGGTTTCAAATAAAAGATTTTCTAATTCTTGCCAATCCCCCAAAAAGCCGTAATGAATCAACCAAGACACGTAATCCCTGGCCCAGGCCCGGACTACAAACCAAAACCCATATTTCTGGACATCAATACCGGCTGTTAGCACAACCGCAGCCTGTGGCACCGTTTGGGCCGGAAGGTCACATCGAGCGTTTAAAATTTTACTCTGGCTCGATGTGATGACAACAAGCCTGAAAGGTTCAGCTAATGTTGAGTTGATAAATCCCTGTAGAGCTTTCTTCTTCTTCTCCGCGCTCAACTTAAAAATGCCAACCCACCTCTCAATTAATTTGTCCAGGCGGCCACCGTCAAACAGTGAATAAATCCGATTTACATGGAATCCCTTTTTTCGCTCAAAACCGGTCGGCTCAGTCCGCGGCACACTTCTCCCTTTTCGAACCGCTTCGTTCTTTTCCTCAGTTGTCCAATGCGCTTGACATTCCCCGCATTCGTACCTTGCCGTCTCAAGAATCTGTTTCTTGGAAGCCTTTCTGCCGCCATCCCAGACAACATGTCCTAACTTGCGCATCATGCCATCATCTGAGCGATATAGACCATCTGAGAAACCATAAGAGTAATCCTGAGACCATCTGAGAGGTTGAAATTGTCCACATCGTGGACAGGGCACATGCCAATCGAAAATGATATCACAACTGTCCAGCTCGCTAATTATGTTGCCTTCTGCAGTCGTTGGCGTGGAAGAGAGAATGTGTTTTAAATAACCGGAAGGGTAAGTGTTAGTACGTTCGCGGCCTAAGGAAAGGGCGTCGGCCTCCCGTGTTGTTACGAAGTATCCGGGCTTGTCAATTTCCTCAAAGATGACAATCCGCATGGGCCTGGTAGCCATCATCCCAACACTTGATGCCCATCCAAGGGCTATGTAGCCGCCATTTAAAAGATCAATCTCCGTTTTGTCGAAATTATTGGGGTTGTACAGTCTTCTCAGATGCTCAGAATCCCTAAACATCGGGGTAAGTTTTTTTGTGCTTACATATTTTGCTGTGTTTTCATCTGCCAGGATAACCATTATAGGAGATGGATCCTGATCCGAATAAAAACCAACGATGTTCAAAATCGCGTCCGTACCGCCTATTTGTGCCGGCTTGCAGAACACGATCTCGTCAGTATCCCAATCCGCACAGGCATCCATCATTGGCACCAGAAACGGCACCATGGCGAGTTGGTAAGGTCCCTTGATAGCAGAATGTTCACTCAGCACGCGATATTTCGCGGCCCACTCTGAGATCTTCATTCTTGCCGGTGGCCTACACGCGTCAAGCTCCTCAGGTAACCACTCTATAGCTGGCTGGTTCATGGACTTTCCTCAGTAACTTCTGAAGGGCAGAACCTTCCCGTCCGGTTGTATCTATCTCTAATTATCCAGACTTCGTCTCTGATTATTGGCCGCATCTCGGTTTGACTCCTGCCTTCCAGGAGCGGAGGTAGCCGCGTTATCAAGTATTCAAGGCCACTCGACACCTCGGCCATCCGCCGCGACCACTCTCCGGCGATCCAATCCCTTTGAAAAACCTCTTCTCTTTCCTTTTGAAGTTTGAGAGTCTTAAGTTCACTATCAAGGCGTTTTATCTCAAGTTCGTAATGGGCGCGATTCAAAACCCCTTCCTGGTTGGGATCTTTCCCGGAGGGCTCTGGATTTGTGCCAAACTTACTTTCCTGAATCAGGCCCTCTTTCAAGGCCCAGCCATCAATAGCGCGGAGATCGTAGCCGTCAGGAAGTTGTGGCATACCCCGACCCGCCCAGTTCCGGACAGTACGAATAGTCCTGCCAAAAAACTCCGCAACTTCGCGTGCGGTTTTAACAACATGATCGGGTAAAACATCAGTCTGCCAATTTTCAATGCGCTGCCTGAGTTCCTGGAGGGTTCTGTAATCGGCGGCGGTGAGCTTTTCCCCGCGATTGGCCCGGTTTTCAAGATTCCTGAGAAGCCGTTCTTCAACCTCACCGAAGCGGTTCAAAACTTTATCGAGTTCTGATAATGGTTTGTTGTTTTCTTCATCAGATTGAAACGGCGCCGGGTCAAAAAGATATCCGCTATTATTATTCATCTCAAATTATGCTAAAAGTCGCTTGCGGATTTTCCGCAAAGGTCGCTTCTTGAATTTCCGTAAGTTTGATTTATAAGTCTTCAAGTCTATATCGCCTCCAGATCTCTCCGCTTTAACAACCTGCTCAAGAAAAAGTAGAGATGCCAGGTGAACTGCCTCGTGATGTGACCCTTTTGAATACTTGCTCGAAAGTTTCACGTGATTAATAAACTGTAAAACTTCGATAGGGTTTTTTTCTTCAAGCTGGGCTTCTATGACAACGTGATGCGCCAGGTGCATGAAGACCTCTTCCTTTTTGGCCTGATCAATGTCGTCACGGTTTTCAAAGAACGAGTAATATTCCGGATGCTCCGCTAAAATTCGCGCCAAGCGGATATCATCCTCGTTTGAAAGCCTTCTCAGGTTCCTGCTCTTTTGAGCACTCCAAACTTTTCGGAGATACTCAAAATCGTAGCTTGTCAATCTTTCCACGCTGTTTTCGAACTCAACAAAATCCATTATAAAATTGCCTCCGCTGTGTGGCCTCCGTTCAATGTGAAGTTTCCGGTCATATCAGGTTTTATGAAAGAACAATTCTGGATTTATTTGTGCTGACAAACTTGTCTTGGAAATTTTTCGCAAGATTCTTTTTGTCAGCTTGAAACTATCCAGTGCAGATTTGTAAGACTCAAGATTGATCGGATCGGCCTTTGAAAGTTCGCTCCAGTAAATAAACGAAGCCAAGTGCACCGCATCATGATGAGTCAAACCACGTTTCTCAAATTTTTTGCAGAAATTTTCAACCTCCGGAGGATCCTTGTCGAGAATCCGCCTTTCTATATCAAGATGATACTGGAGGTGAAAAAGCACTCGATCTTTCATAGCCTGGTCCGTCCCATCACTCCTAAAAAATGGAAACCACTTTTTGTGGCCCCACAAAATCCGGGCCAAAAGAACTTCTGATTCATTCAGGCCCGCCATGTCACCCTCTTTCTGGGCGGTAAAAATTCCCTGGATATAATTGAAATCGCCTTCCTTCAATCTCTTCATGATATTTGTATAATCTGCTGGGTTCATCATTTTAATATCCCAACTCCTCGGCGGTCCTGGCATGGCTGGCATAAATATAAACGTCCCGGGCTTCGCCCGCCTGGTTTAATTTTTCGATCAAATAATCAATCCAGCTCTCTTCGCCGACAAAATTCTCGATATAAATATTTGTGGTTGCTCTTGCTTCAGTCCCGGCCACAGCTCCCCCAGGGTATGGAGTATAAACAGGAGCCGTGCTCGTTGAAACTGCCGGCACTCCTGCGGCGGCTGCCCCGCCTCCCGGACTCTGCGCCATAATGTTTGCAACCTGGGCCATACCAAAAGCAAGATTTGACGCCGCAACTGCTACATTTAACGGCCAGGGTACTTCGGCCATTGCCTTCGCCGCAGACTGGTAAGCATATATCGCGGCTTTACCCGCTGACACGGCCTGGACCGCCCGGAAAAGGGCCTTGTTCTGTTTACCTGATATATCCATGATGAGCTTGCCGGTCTTTATGGCATTACCAACAAGCTGTTGCTGACCCCACTTTCTCATCTTTGTGGTATGCTCCTCGATAGCCAGTTCCTTCCGTTGTTTTTCCTGCATCATCCAAAGTGCCACGTCATGTTCCGTCTGTATAAGCTCGATCCTCTGCTCGCCGAATACACGGAGGCGTTCAAGTTCATTCTGCCTATCCACCTCCAGGAGGCCCTGGTCCCTGCGGAAAAAATAGGAAAGGCCCAGGGTCTCGGATTCTGAAATTACTTCGTTCCACGAGCTTACTACCTGCTCGGCAATGCTTTTTGCTTGATCAGGGGAAGATGGAGTTCCTGGGCCGGCGGCGGATCCGCCTCCTGTAAATGCCGCACCGGAAGATTGTTGAACCTCCAACAATTCCAGCGTAAATTTATTAGCCTTCTCGGCCGCGAGATTGAAATTTTCAGATATACTTTTCAGGTTTGCGGAAAGGGCCTTAAACCCGAGCATCTCACCGCCAGGCAACTTCCCAACCAACCCAAAGATCATGCCCCATCCCCCAGTAATTTGACCAAGCGTCTGATTAATCACCTTTCCAGCCTGGGTAAAAGCCATAACGACCCATTTAACCGCAACCAGGAGGCCTTTAGAAAGCGCCACTTTCGCATTGGTCACAAACGCCTCAAAGCTCTGGAACATCTCTGCAGTCGTTTTCGTCTGTTTACCTAATCGCCGCATAAGATCCTCACCCGCCAGGACCGTCGCATTTAAAAACGCTTGCTTTTTCTCGACATCGGTCAGGTCCTTACCGAGCTTGCCTAATTCCTGGGCATAAACCTCATTCGCCTTTCCGACCTGCACGATAATACCCAAGTTATCCAGGATCATTCTGGATTGCCGACCCACAGCTAAAGAAATGTCCTCAAAGGCCTTGGTAACGCTCTGCCCGGTCATCTTGGAAGTTGCCCTGGCAATCTCCATGAATTTAGATATTTTCTCAGGATCAATTCCCATCATCATGGCGGTACCAGCTTTACTGATCAGGGTCATGGTATCAACCGTACCTGCAGAGGCCTCCTTCAATTTCTGAATAATGTAATCCGAGTTCGCCCCATAGCTCGCGGCCATATTTCTGAACGCCTCGGTTTCTTGTTTTGCCCGGGCCCCCAGTTTGATAAAATCGTATCCCTTCGCAACACCATAGATCGCTGCAGCAATTTGAACCCATGATGTCTTGATATCCTGGGTGATTTTTTTATTGAAGCGCCGCATATTTCGCATTTGTTTTTCATATTTCGATGTATCGGCACTTACCTTAACCTTGGTTTCCTTAGCCATTTTCAGACCTCCTTAAATCTTTAATCGGGGATTTTTGCTACTGAAAAAATTCGCGAAAAATTTCCTTTCAACATATCCCGGTATTTTCGACCGTTCCTTTCGCCACACAGGGCCTATCATTGGCCGCATGGGTCTCCTGCCGTATCTGGAACTTCTTGCCCCTTTTTCGTGCAGCCTGGCTATGGTCGCGGCCCCGATGCCATAATATTTTTTAAACCAGCCTCTCGTATTGAAAAAGCCTACGGTCATAACCAGGCTGCCCTTTGATTTTCCGACCTTGTACCTTACGAGCCGCATGAATATCTCAAGAGGGTTGGTACTGAATTTGTGCTGACCCAAAAGTTTTCTCTTCATTTTCAGTGTGGCCGGAGAAAGAGGAGGCCAGCCGACCCCGCCTTTGGCTATGAATTCTATAATCTTTTTTCGGAGGTGCCCGCCGGTCGCAAGGAGAGCTTCTCTCATGGCCCAGTCCGCACGTTTAGGCGAGGTCTTCATAAATTTCCGGATCTGGCTGTCGTCAATTTCAATCGTGAACATCTTAATCCCCTCCTCCGCCTATTTTTATTCTGACTTCTTTTGCCATTTTTTTAGCCCTCTTTTTGTGATTTCACCCAATATAATGAAAACTTTTTAATAAAATTTATACCAATAACGTCCCCTTTATTTCCCAATAAAATAAATAAGTTATAGGGGCACCATTTCAATCATCTTCAAAGCCTCCCCTCTTTCATTTTTCTAAGTGAAACACCGAAACAATACTAAAAGCGCGAAAAGATCGAGCCGCTTTAAACCGTGTTCAGTGTTTCGCTAGGAAGGACCCGCAATCAATCATGGTGCTCTTGGCCTGAGGTGACTCAATATTTCTTTTGCTTCATCCGACTTTGACCACTGCAACCATTGCTTACAAAAGTCAGTAGATTCAACCTGGAATTCCTTTTCATTGTAATTCTTTTCTTCAGTTTGAAACCGCGTTTCCAACCAGCCCCACGGATTCTTGATAGAGGTCCAATCCTTGTCTAACTGCTCAAGGATCTTAATAAGCGCCTTTGGATGAACATTTCCCTCGTTGGCTTTTTGCTGGACAAAAGCATAAACGTTGATCCGGCCAGACCGGCCATTGCCGCCAAACTTCTTGAGAAGGGTAACAAGCTTCTCCTGATATTGTCCGAGGTGATAGGAGAAATGCTTACGTGACCCTTGTTGTTCAGCGCTCAGATCCTCATCTCTGTAATCAGGAGAAGATTCAGGGCGTTCGCCCTGCTTATCTTCGTTAGAAGATAAGCTCTTATTATCTGGTTCTGGTTCTGGTTCGTTAGTTCGATACGGTTTGGTAAACCGTTTCGATACGGTTTGGTAAACCGTTTCCATACGGTTTATTAAGTCGTCATTTAGACGGCTTAGACCGTATTCTTTAACGGCCTTGATCAGGGATTTATAGAAAGTCGTATTACCTGGAATATTCTCGGCTAGCTTTGACATCCCCTTGCCAACATTGCAATTCTGGGGCGGGTTCCACTTTAAGAATTTAGGTATAAACACCCAACCGAGGCTTTCATCATATTCTAAAAACCCAATCCCACGTAAGGCATCGAGATGTTTTTGAACTATATCGAGATCCCAGTGGAGATCTTCTGCGATGTATCCAGGTGGACACCTGAAGCAACCCAGAGAATTAGAATGCGGTCCACTTAAAAAATAAAGAGCCAAGAGCTTCGCTTGATCAGCAAGCCCTTGAATATCCGGATTACTCCAAAACCTTAGTTGAATTTGACCGTACTCACGCATATTATTTACCTATCAACCCGATCTTTTTTGCTAACCACTCCGGTATAATGATCTCCTGGACAATGGATCCTTCCTTGCAATACTCATAAAAGTCGCTCACTTTCTTTGGGATCCAACGGACCTTAATCCCATCCGAAGTTTTAACCACCAAATGAATTCTCCTCCCATCCTCCCCGAGTTTTTCTTCGACCTCAAATAAAACCGTTGGATTATTCAAGTTGTAATTCCAGCTGCCCATAAGCCATGTCTTTGGCTACGTGGCCCCATTCCCTGTCTTCGTAAGGCAATTTTCAAAACGTGTGAACTTATCCAGAAAAACAAGTTTAATCACACCAATGGGACCATTTCGCTGTTTCGCAACAATCAATTCAGCCAGGCCATGATTTTCATTTGTCCGCCCATAAACTTCCGGCCTGTACAAGAAACAGATTACATCGGCATCCTGCTCAATGCTGCCAGATTCGCGCAAATCAGCTAACTCGGGCCTCTTTTTTGGCCGGTCTTCAACCCGGCGGTTCAGCTGAGAAAGAGCCAGGACCGGAACATCAAAAGACTTAGCCATGCCTTTTAAGCCACGGCAAATCTCGGCAACTTCCCTCTCGCGGGACTCCCCCCGATTCGCGGTAGTCATGAGCTGAAGATAATCGACAATGATAAGGCCAATCGGATATCGCCGTTCAATCCGTCTGATTTTTGCCCTGAGTTCAGAAATGGTAACATTGGGACTATCATCAATGAATATTGGAAAATCGTTTATCTGGTCGGCACTGGCCACTAGGGAATCAAAATCCTCACCACGCAATTTTCCAGTCCGTAGTCTGAACCCATCCACCTTCGCCTCCGAGGCAATTAGTCTCAAACCGAGTTGCTCTTCGGACATCTCTAATGAAAAAACTGCAACGCCGGCGCCATTTTTTGCGTTATACAAGGCAACATTAAGCGCCAGGGCTGTTTTTCCCATGGCAGGCCGGCCTGCGAGGATGATCAAGTCCTTTCGCTGTAGCCCGGCCGTCATATGATCAAAGTCGATCAAACCTGTGGATAATCCCTGTATCTCTCCGTCCTGAGATTTCTCCAGAAGTTTGTAGCTTCCCTGAAGCACATCACCAAGAGGTTTGAGCTCTTTCCGAATGCGCTTATTTGCGATGTCGAAAATCCCTTGCTCCGCCTGGTCCAGAAGTTGATCAATTTCCTTAGACGGCTTTGAGCAGCTTTGGAAAATCTGTTGCGCGTGCTCCATAAGACGTCGCCGGACGGAAACTTCCCGGATGAGATTTCCATGATAGGCCGCCCCCGCTGAAGTGGAAATAGCTTCAACCAACGATGCAAGATAATCAATCCCTCCCGCCTCCTCAAACTTCCCCTTTTTCTTCAGACGGTCCGCAAGACTGACGACATCGATCTCGATACCCAGGTTATAAAGCAAAATCATGGCCTCAAAAATATCACGATTTCTAAGGCTGTAAAAATCTTCCGGCTGCAAAAAATCAACTAAGTCACCTAAGGCCTCATTGTTAAGAAGAATGCCGCCAATGACAGCAACTTCGGCTTCGATATTGCGAGGAGGTCCAGCTTCTTTATTTCTCGTTTGTTCCATTACGAATCATAAAACCAACAGCTATCGTTTTTTATTGAATCGCAACCGAGGATGAACTGATTTATCTTGTCAATTTTGGAAGACTTATTTTCCCTTGATTCCAACTGTTCAAGATGAAATTCCAAAAACCTGTCCAACATGCCCCTCTTCAGCTCCGTCAGAAGGTCGGTATATCGACAGAAGATAAAATATCGAATCTGGTCTTCTGAAAGACCGGAGAGCGCCATCCTTTTGATCAGATCTTCAATGTCTAACTTTTTTGCAAACGCCTCCAGTGATGAATCCATCGTGTTCAAATCCCTAAAGTGGCAAGCTGCCTTTTCTAAAAAAGGCTTGGGTTCGCAATACCTCTGGCAAAGGCATCATCACTAATCTGCTTGAAAGAGGTTACACGCGTTGTCTCTTTCTTCAATCCCGGATCGTCCTTAAAGCTGCCACCAGAAAGCGGGGGAAATAATGCCGGGTCCGCAAAACTCCTGAAAAAGAGATCATCATCGATCTGATTGAACGACATAATCTCTTCAACACGGTTACCTGGGCCTTTGTCCGGATCTGTGACACGTAGGTCAAGCTCATTATTCAACATACGTAAGACGTCTTCCTCATTCCCATCGCAAAGTGAATCGGAAACGCGACTTTTCAATTGGAAACCGCCAACCATTTCCGCAACCCTAAAAAGTAAACCCCACAATTCGCGAGTTCCCTCATCGTCAATTAGCGGTTTGTTTCTCTTGATCATAACTTTATCCTCCTTTGTTGTTTTTGATCGTTCTATGTCAATACCCTCCAGGGACCTTGTAAGCTCCCTGCCGATTCCCACTGTTGCATCAGCCGGTATGGGCGTCAGGCTGATCTCATAAGGCATCCAGCGAAGCGCAATAAGCGCCGGCCCTTCGATGCCTTCATATTCTTCATCCTTTAGCACCTCGCGGGCCTTGATAATCCTATAACCCACACTCACACCGCGAAGGCTCCCCGATAGAACCTTTTGCATAGCCCGCTCGCCGTCCTCGTCATTATCAAAACCAATAGTGGCCCTGCCCTTCTTATCCTCAATCCGTGGGTTTTTTACCGGGCCAACAATTATGTCCGGGTTGTGATTCATCAGCACGGTGCCCATACTTTTGAGCCTTGAAAGATCAACATTTTTTGAACCATGCAGGAGTATTTCCCGCCCAAACCACCTCGGAATAGGTGTCTCAGATGAAAAGGCGAGATCCACACTCCGTTTTTTCTGATCCACCCTAGATCGATCAAATTCTGTTGACCGATAAAATAATTGTTTCTGAATTTCTTTCACGAAAATTCACCTCCTTCTAAGCAGTTATCTCCTCATAGACCTGCTTGATATCGTCAGGTATAGGACGCACATACGTTTTAGCCATGAACTCGCCAGAATTGAAATCCTCCAATCTCAAAATTTGCGTTGCTGGGAGGTACTTATATCCCTCTCCAATAATTCCATAATATATTTCACTCTTTCCGAGATCCCTCAGGTGATGAAAACAGGCGAGTAATCTCTTCGTCTCCCCGGCCAACTTAAAGCTTGCCTTATCAAATGCCTTCATTTCCTTCACGAGCCATTTTCCTGCCAGCTCGGAGAAAAGCGCATCGCGGTCTTTTTTTTCCGATTCCAGTAATTCCTCATTTTCTGAAATCTTCTTTGTTAACCCCGGGATGAGCATTTCGGCCATTTCCAGCTCACCCTTGATTTTGTCCTGAGTTTTTTTAAGCTTGGCCAGCTCCGCCTCAAATGATTCCTCAACTAGAGCTGCGGCGATTTCTTTTTTGACATCCTGAAGGGCAACTCTGAAGCCCGCGACATTCCCTTCTGCCTCATTAACCCTATTCCGAAGCCGCTTCCCCTGAAATTCCAGCTCTTCCACCGTTTTCTCTGCCTTTCCGAGTTCTTTGTTCATAGTTCATTCCTCCTTGATTTTAATTTGCGCAAAACTCTTTGCTAATTTTACTTACAAGTTGATCAACCCTATCCTCTGAATTTGAAAATTGTTCGAGGTACTGATCGATGTCAGCAAACCGGATCAAAATCGTCCCGGTCGGCAGCCTCGAATACTTCAGGCCAGATTTGAGCCAATTTCTCAAGATTCGCTCCGAGATCCCCGCGTAATGTGCTGCAGGTTTGACTTTTGCCCAACCTTGCATGGCTATTTTCCTGCCTTCCCTGAATCGCAAGTATTCAAAACGCGATCAATTTCCTTTAGCGTCGGACGAATTTTTGAATAAATGCTGAGGGATCCTATTTCCTGCAAGTCGGTAAAAGCTCCGATGATAACCCGTTGAATTCCGCGATCCCCCACATCTATCCTGATGACAGGAACATTTTCATTATTTCCATTCAGCATATCCATTCCTCCAGTTTTTTTTGTGCCTCTATATATATAGACAGGCAAAATTTCAAAAAACGGGGAAATTATTTTTTGAAAATCGAAAAAATTTTTAAATGGGAAGTGTGGAAGGCTTATTTTAAAGGAGAGAGTAGCTTGACAAGCTTAGTGGTGAGCATAGTACGGTACTTCCGAACTGTTTTCACATCTTTACCTATATTTTTAGCAATTTGTGTATTGGATACATCTGGATCCTTGTTCAGCTCTTCTAAAATATCCTTACTTGTTGGATTTACTTGATTTCTTAATTCTTGAATAATTTCCGATATTATGACATTGTTTTCTATATCTTCTTCCGTCCTTTTATCTTTTATTTCCTCCATTTCACAGGTATGCATCATCAACGGTTCCTTCTGAACTAATAGCGCCTTCCGGTTCTGTTCTCTATTGCCTTCAGTATAATTTTTCTCCAATATGCCTTTTTCGGGTTTCCCGAAGCCCAAACTCACTAACGCCATTTCCCTGGCACGCTGCATCACAATGTGATATTGGCCTGCCAATGGATTATTTGGTTGCCCAGCCAAAGCATCTTTAAGTTGCCTGGTCTTACCTGAAAAAGTATTTATTATGCCCTCAACTACCATGGCATTTAACGAGCCGTCTATTTCTTCATTAATAAGAGGAAGATCGCTTAACTTAGACGCCTCTTTCTCGCTTTTGTCTAATAATTGCGCAATTGCTAAATTTAACGACGATGCTATTTCGTCAGGATTATCTTGACATAAATCAGAATAATCAGGACCCAGCTTCTTAAACGTACCGCGTATTAATTTCGTAAAATTAGCGTTCTTCTTGTCGCCCAATATGATTTTTGCCACTTCTTTACCAACCCACTCATCTTCAATCGCCAGGCGGTAGTACCCCAAAATGTTTAAGGCAGTATACCACGCCCTCAAACCGTTATAATGGCGGCAAATTGCTTCTAGGGGATCCTCTGTCCCATTTTTTGATTTGTAATACAGATCGACAGCAAAGGCTTGCGGATCCATTTTAAGAGCGAGGTAGTGCAAGTTTGGAATTTGTTTCATCAATTTGTGACTAAATGACAAAAGAAATTTCATAATACCGAAATAGTAATATTCGATATCCTTTACGCTTCTCTCCTTTTTTGGGTATGCCCCATGTTTCAATCTCAATCTAATTTCATTTTCAATCAAATCACCCCAAAAGGGCAGGTACATCTTGTAGAAATCAACAATACTCGTCGGGCATTCTTTCAAGAGAATTTTTGCTTCTTGTGTAACGGGATTTAATGAGGGTCTGTTTTCTTTCATTGTTTCATTAACTTCAAAATAGCTGACTCTTTTATTCTGATATGTCCACCGGGTAAGCGAAACCAATCCGAAGGTGAAATGATGGTGTCTACCGACATGTATTTTATCATAGTTGACCGGCTCACGCCTAAAATCTCCGCTGCCTTTGTGATCGTAATTACTTTTTCAAACCTCGTTGTGCTCTCACCCTTTTTTTCCCGCAACTTTTCTCTACCTTCTTTTTTGCTGGAATTTGATAGATCATTCTATTATCTCAACAAGACATAAATCAAGCTGAGTTTGCAGACCCCGGCAATTGGTTGCGCATAGGTTGCGGATTGTGGTAAAATATTGACATTTTCAGTATATTGCATATAGTAATTTCAATAACTTAACCCTCTTTTACAATCGGCGCATTTGAACCTGCCTCGCAGGCTGCTGGAACGACTATAAACAATGTGCTTGCGCTTTATCTCAACGTTACAAAACAACCGGCCAAAAGCGCTACGCTCGCGCTATAATATACAATTTGCGACTATATCGCCTCGGCCAGAATTTTACGTACTACTAAGTTGGAATTGGTTCTATCAACCTTTATCAAATGAAGCTTCCAATAATTCTTAGAGTGAATCTTTAAAGTACAATACCATATCTTGTGATGGCTGATTCCTTGACACACAAGAGCTTTTAACCTATTCTATTTCAAATTGAAAGTGATTCATTTCTCTCCGACAAGGAGGAACCTATGGAAGAATCCAGGCCGGAATGGGATCACCCGGGTGGCAAACTTATTGAACTTGGCCCAATGTCACTGAAAGATGAAGAACTCCTCGCCATCCTGATCGGCAGCGGGTATAAAGGGGTGAGCGCACAGGCTATTGCAAAAGCATTGCTGTTTAAGTACTATTCCATAGCCGGGCTATTGGGAAAAACGTCGTCAGATCTCTCAATTATTAAGGGTCTTAAAAACGGCAAAATTGCGAGGATTGCGGCTTCGTTTGAAATGGTAAAGAGGGTTTTCGATAAAAATAAATGGGAAATCCCTAACAGGAGGCTTATAAAGCTTGAATTACCGGAACTGTCCGATGTGGATGTCATTGCCGTTCTCATCGGAGGCAGGCACAAAAAAAAGACGGCAAAAGACCTTTCAAAAGAACTATTGGACAAATTTGGCTCCATAAGCGGTTTGATGGGGCAAAAACTCTATAAAATGGCAATGATTGATGGATTAGGTGATGTCAGGGTGGTCAGAATTGCCGCTGCACTTGAGGTGGCACGCAGGATTGTGAGGGCGCTTGAAAGGGAATAGGTTAAAAAAGGCAAGAAAAGCGGAGGCATCGAAATCAGGCGCCGGACATTTCGTCCACCTGAACCGACAGGTCCCCCCGCTTGCCCACACCTCCATGTATCTCTGGCACAAGTACTGGTCAAGGAAGACATGGAACGTGGTGGGGGAATATATCAAGACTTATTGTCCTGAGGACAGGATTGTCTTTGACCCTTTTGCAGGCAGCGGCATTACCGCAATGGAGGCATTGAAAAATGGAAGGAGGGCCATTGTCTGTGACCTGATTCCCATTGCTACCGAGATTACGCGTCTTACCATCAAACCGGTCAATGAAGTTCATTTTTATGAAGCATTCAAACGGGTAGAGGAAAAGGTAAAGGATAAGATTCAAAACCTATATCTGACTAAATGCCGGAAGTGCCGGAAAGAAATTGTTTTTGATTGTTCCATATGGAAAAAAGATGCATGCGTGGAGATTCGCTATCAATCTTGTCCACACTGCGGGGACAGGCAGGAAAAAGACTGCAAACCTTCCGGATATGATAAAGACCTCCTTAAAAAGATTGAAAAAAGGAAAATAAAGGAATGGTACCCTTCAAACCCTTTCTACTATCCGGATGGCAGGCCGTTTAAGGAAAAGCAGCAATATGAATCCGTAGCTGAACTCTTCACAAAGAGAAATCTTCAGGCCCTTGCGTGGCTAATGGAGGCCATAGAAGAAGAACCTAACAAAGAGTTGAGGGATTTCTTGAGAATCGCCTTTTCTTCGATGGTACACCTCTCCACAAGAATGGTGCCGGCAATCAACCCGACTCCAGGAAGCCACCAGACTTCGTTCAGTTCCACCTGGACCCAGCACAGCTACTGGTATGCAACCAGTTACATGGAGCAAAACGTCTGGAACAAATTTGACAGCGCCATTAATGGTCACCAGGGGCTTTTAAAGGCAAAGGCCGAGTCAAACAAGGTTTTTAAAGATGTCAGGATCGCGTCTTCCTTCAAGCAGGTCCTTTCAGGCAAAGCGGATGTCTACATATACAACGGTTCATGCCTCGACCTGATGAAAAGGTTGCCGGAAGGGTCGGTTGATTATATATTCACGGACCCGCCTTACGATGCCTCGATTCAATTTGGCGAGCTTTCCTATATGTGGGTCTCGTGGCTTAAAATGAACAGCAATTATCTTAAAAAAATAGTGGCTAACGAGATCATCAGGAACGAGCGCCAGCAAAAAGACTTCACGGTTTATCACTCCCTTCTGTCATCCAGCTTTCAGGAGATGTTTAAGGTATTAAAACCTGAGCATTATCTTACACTGACCTTTCACAACCCCACCTTTAAGGTCCGTAATGCCACAATCAGGGCAGGGGTATTTGCCGGTTTTGAATTTCAAAAGGTACACCATCAGCCGCTTGGCCAGGTTTCGGCCAAGGCAATGCTGCAACCTTTTGGCTCGGCCCAGGGAGACTTCTACCTCAGGTTTAAAAGACCGCCCATGCAGGCTGCCGCTGGCCGGCCCGAGGAGATTGACGAGGTCAGATTTGAAAACATTGTAGTTGAGACAACCATAGGCCTCCTCGCAGAGAGGGCAGAGCCCACACCGTATACGATTATTATTAACTATATAGATCCAGTGCTTGCGAAACATGGCTTTTTCGGAAGTCTCCATGCCGGGTTTGATATAAATACGGTCCTTAAAAAGCATCTTAATGAGGAATTCGTTTTGCTTCCTGCAAAGGTAGGCGGAGCCGAAGGAAAACTTTGGTGGTTTAAGGACACTTCCATTGTGCCCCGGCTGAATGAAATACCCTTGACGGAAAGGGTGGAGCAAACGGTTTATAGAAAGCTCCTTCAAACCGGCAGGGTAACATTTACCGAGATGTGGGATGCTGTCAGCACGGAATTTCCCAATTCCCTTACATCTGACAGCACGAGTATCAAGGATGCCCTTGGTATCTATGCAAGGCCGGTTTCCGTGGGATACTGGCTTTTGAAACCGGAAATCCGGCAACGCGTCAACCAGCACAGTGAAATTATTGCAATCCTTGCACTTGTCGGGAAGAAAAAGGGGTATGATATCTGGATCGGCAAAAGGGAACAGAGTGAAACTGACAGCGGAGTCGTGGCAAAGGGGAAGACCCTGAAAGAATATATGACGGTTAATCAATTAAAGGTTTCCAATGCAACGAACCAAAAGGTTATTGAGAATATAGATCTTGTCTGGATAAAGAACAAAGAGATCCAGGCCATCTTTGAAGTGGAATCAACCACCGCCATGACCAGCGCCTTGATGCGCGGGTCGAATGTAAATGAGACAGTCGACAAATTTATGGTCCTGCCGGAGGAACGGGAAGTTCAATTTAAGAACAAAATGACCTCCCCGCTCTTTAAAGAGCATTTTAAAAATGAAAACTGGAAACTGATATATTTTGATACCCTCAGAATTGCATACACAAAACAAAAGGCTAAATTAGATATTTACAATTTGTTAGATAAAAAAGCCGGCCCACAAAGAAAAAAGGATCCTTTAAATATCCAGGGATTGTTGTTTTAAAGATATATGGAAAATCTTGCAGATCATTATCTGGAAGCCTCTAATGGAAAAAAGCACTCCCGAAACTTACGACAAGTATATCAAGGCCATTACGGATATCAGCCGTGCCATTACATCCGAGCAGTACTTAGAAGATATTCTCAAGCTCATCGTGATGGTCACAGCCAAGGTAACAGGTGTTGAAATCTGTTCTTTGTGGCTCATAGATGAGAGTGAAAGCCCGAAGAAGATCCGGCTGAAGGCCACGCAGACTATTGATCCGGATTATGTGAAGGACCGTTCTCTGACTATGGAAGAAGGCGTAGTAGGTTTTGTGGCCACTCATAACCAACCACTTATTGTCAAGGATGTC
>JAFDHL010000029.1 GCA_019308785.1 Deltaproteobacteria bacterium | reverse complement strand
CTTCACGCCCAGTACACAGTATAGGGCATAAACCTGGGCAGCCCGCCGCCCGCCTTGGTTTGCAGGATTGCCAAGTCCAGCGCTCTGGCCGAGTCGATTCTGAAAAAAGAGCCCGATACCCTTCGCTTTGACAAGACCTATCCGGATTTTCAGGCACCAGACTTAAGGATCCATACACGGGAATCAGATGAATTCATATCCCATGCATACACTTTTGAACGTTACCAAAGAATGAGCTTATTAAATCATGAATAATTGATTATAATATTTAGAATTCTACGAATCGGTTCTGCCGCACCCCACAAGAGCTGATCACCGACAGTAAAAGCAGTGATGTATTCAGGACCGATCAGCATCTTTCTCAACCTGCCCACGGGAATGGTCAGGGTGCTGTTGACGGCCGCAGGAGTCAGGAATTTCAGGGTTGATTCCATGTTATTCGGGACCAGTTTTACCCACTGGTTACCTTTCTCAATTATTTCGGACAACTCATCGAGGGGCATGTCCCTGTCCAGTTTGATTGTCAGGCCCTGACTGTGGCACCGCATGGCGCCAACACGAACGCACACGCCATCCACAGGGATGGGATTTTTTGTTTGCAGTATCTTGTTCGTCTCAGCAAACCCCTTCCATTCTTCCCTGGTCTGGCCCGATTCCATGGCAGAATCAATCCATGGTATGACGCTTCCTGCGAGGGGAGCCTTGAAGTTGGTGGTTGGGAATGAATTGCTTCTAAGTTCCTTTGTCACCACCTCGTCTATGGCAATGGCTGTGGATCCGGGGTCGTCGAGCAGGGCACTTGAGGCCTTCCCGAGGACGTGTATTTGGGCAATCAGCTCTTTCATGTTTTTTGCACCGGCCCCGGATGCCGCCTGATAGGTCATGGAGGAGATCCATTCAATGATACCTTCGGCAAATAGACCAGACAGGGCCATGAGCATCAGGCTTACCGTGCAGTTGCCTCCTACATAGGCCTTGATACCTGAAGACAGTCCCGCGTCAATAACATTCTTGTTTACAGGATCCAGGACAATAATGCTGTCGTCATTCATCCGAAGGGTTGAAGCCGAGTCAATCCAGTACCCTTTCCAGCCAACCTCGCGGATTTTGGGGTATACCTTTTTCGTGTAGTCGCCGCCCTGACAGGTCACAATAATATCCAGTGAAGAGAGAAGACTAATGTCGTAAGCGTCATTTAAAGGCGGAATATCAAGCCCCACGTCAGGACCCTCTCCACCGACATTTGAAGTGGTAAAAAAGGTTGGTTCAAAGCCCTGAAAGTCCTGTTCATCAATCATCCGTCCCATAAGAACCGATCCAACCATGCCTCGCCACCCGACAAAGCCGATTCGCAACATAGTGTCCTCCGTGCAGTTTACATTATTGGAAAATTACCAGACAGGATAACCGCGCCAAAAGTAATTGCTCAATAAACAGGCATAATCCTTGCCTGTATCAAGCCAAAAAAGGTTTCACAATCCTACTATCTGTGCCAGGACCCTCGATACCGATTCATGAATAACCAGATCGGCCGCAGTGTCAAGGGGAGTTTCGTCTCGATTGACGATAATCAGCTTCGCTCCGTCCTGAACGGCCTGCATTGGTACTGAGGCCGCTGGATAGACAACCAGAGAAGAGCCTAAAACGATACAGAGATCACAGTCACGGGCATGCATGATTGCCTGTTCCATTTTATCCTGGGGCATGGCCTGGCCAAAGGAAATGGTGTCCGGTTTGAGGATACCGGCGCAGTCGTCACAATAGGGCACTTTTACCCCGGCATTCAAACGATCTTCTATTTCATCCCTGCCATACTCCTTGCCACAGCTTAAGCATGAAACCGAGAAGGCTGTACCGTGGAGTTCAATTATTTTTTCCGGTGAATTCCCGGCCTTGTGGTGGAGATTATCAATGTTTTGCGTTACAATAACCAGGAGTTTTCCAAGATTTTCAAGGGCCTTAATAGCGAGGTGGGCCGGGTTCGGAATGGCGTCCTTCATAGTTCCATAGAACTCCGTACTCATTTTCCAGTATTTTTCCCGCGCAGCTTCGTCGGATATGATCTTTTGAAAATAGAAATCCGAAGGATCATATTTCTCCCACACCCCACCAGGACTCCTGAAATCAGGAATACCCGATTCCGTGCTCAAACCGGCCCCTGTGAACACCAGTATTTTTTGCGCGTCTCTAATCATGTCCGCGGCCGTTCTGAAAAGATCGTCCATGTTGCTTCTCCGCAATATTTATGCCTATTAGAAAACCCTACATCTTTTCCCTAACTTAAATGAGATCACAGGTCAATACCTGGCTCGCTATGCATTTTCACTTGAAGTTTTGGGGATTTGGTTTTTCTTGACATGCTGTCGGCTTTTTAATATAATTTTAATAAGTTAAACATTTTTCATGACTACTCATGTAGTCAGGCTGAAGGTGTTTTGACTGAAGACTGAAGGGGAAAGAGAACCGAAAGAGTTCTTTTCAGAGATAAAGCAGTTACAGTAATACAATAATAGGAGCCCCATTTGCACCGCGTTCAACCCTTTACTAATAGTCTTCAGCCTTCAGCCTAAATAACCTGAATAGTTACCATTTTTTCAATATTTGAGTAAGTATATTTTGCATTGTTGGGGAGATGGTATCATCTTCCCAGTGGGGAAGAAGAATTAACCCTGCTATTTGATAACAGAAGCAGCATTTCAAGGGGAGGGCGTTATTATGAAAGGAATGCTGGCAGGCTTTTTGGTTTGCCTCTTCATTATGTGGATAGGAATTAACATTTCGTCTTCCGCGGAACTATATAGATGGGTTGATGAAAAAGGAGTAGTACATTTTAGTGATTCCCTGGATGATGAAGCTATTTCACGACATAAGGACATAGAGCCGAGAGTGCTTCAAAATCCCGAGAAAGAACAGGAAGACTATGAAAAAAAGAAGCAGGAAATTGAAGAACGCAACGCCCAGGCAAAAAAGGAAAACGCCCGAATATTGAGTGAATACGAAAAAGAGGCCAAAAAGCCCGAAGAAAAAAAGGTTGTCGCCAGGGAAGGTACAGTACTGTCCAGGGAAGAGTACCAACTGACCTTGCAGCAAGTTGAGGAACGCAATGCAAAGATAAAAGAACGGAATGCCGAGATTCTTAGAGAAAACGAGCGCTTACAAAAAGAATATGAAAAAAAACTCAAGGAAATTGAAGCGCGCAATGCAGAGATTGATGCTCGAAATGAGCAGATAAGAAAAGAAAACGAACTGGCACAGAAGGAGTACGAGAAAACACTTAAGGGACTCGAAGAAAAAAAGGCCCAAACCGGAGAAAGTACGGAACAAACTCAGAAAAAATAGGACAGACCCACTGTCCATTTGATTTGTTCTCACGGATATTTTCCTTTCAATAGTGCTTGTTAACCAGATAGATGACACACAATCAATGAGTGGCCTTCCTGTGTCAAAAACTCATGAAACCAACCGTCATTAAATTTAACAAATAACCTGAAAATATTACTATAACTATCTGATAAATAAGAAAAAAGTAAGATGAAGGGAATCCTTATAAAGTGGTTGGTACTGACTGCGGCCATAATGATGGCCTCTTATCTGATTGAGGGAATACGGGTAAGCGGGTTTTTTTGTGCCTTTTTCACAGCGGCAATTCTCGGCATTTTGAACGTCTTTTTTCGTCCGGTTCTGCTTATCCTGACGCTCCCAATCAATATACTGTCCTTAGGGCTTTTCACGTTTGTGATAAATGCGCTGCTTCTGAAGATGGCTTCCGGAGTCATCTCCGGGTTCGAGGTTTATGGCTTCTGGTCGGCGGTATTCGGTTCCCTGGTCATCAGTATTGTAAACTGGATCCTGAGCTCTTTTGTCATTTCACAAGGGAGAATAGAGCGTGTGGACTACATTGATCTAAAAAAGGGAGATGGTGACAGATGGGAATGAAGCCGTAATAATTCGGGATAACAAAAAAGGGGTTTCGATCATTATGATCAAAACCCCTTTGAATTTAATGGTGGGCGGTGGGGGATTTGAATGTGCCTGAGGCACACAAGCCCCTATCAGGGATTGCTTTACCCGCAGGCGGGCCGCGATTTAGACTCGAATGCATCGAGCCATTTTCGTCCTTGACCGGATTTCAGAAATTTCTCTCGTTCCCTTGCCATCTTGTGATCTGGAAATTCTTCGGTGTAGAACACTAAGAAGTCACCTAATATTTGTCCTCCTTTTGTCACCTTTTTGCGATGCTCCCGGAGACGTCGGGACAGGTTATTAGTAATACCCACATACCGCCTGCCCGTTTTCGCCTTTAACACATATAAAGTTACCACTGATGGTACTCATGATTTGCATTTATTGGAGTGGTGGGCGGTGGGGGATTTGAACCCCCGACTTCCACCGTGTGAGGATGGCACTCTCCCGCTGAGTTAACCGCCCGGATTGATGATTGAGTGGTTGAATAGTTGAGTAGTTAAGTGGGATAAAAAGTCAAGACTATGAATACAATATACTATTAGTCGTGTAAATAGAAAATTTATACCAATCCTACCAATTTCTTCATGGAAGCTATTTCATCGGTTTCGAGGTACCGGTATTCACCAACTTTTAGATTCCCCAACGTCAACATGCCGAAACCGATCCGTATCAGATGAATCACTTCGTGTCCCACAGCCTCTAACATTCGCCTCACCTGTCGGGATTTTCCCTGTGTAATGGTCATTCTGAAGACACTCTGTTTTTCACTCAGGCTAACCGGGCTGAGTTTAGTGGATCCACTTGAACCACCCTTGAGTCGGACGCCTTTCCTTAAGCGATTTAAAGCCTGGTCGGTTATTTTACCGGCTATTGTTACTTTGTAAGTGCGGGGAACCCGGTAGCGAGGGTGGGTTGTGAGCAGCAATAACCCCAGTGTATCAAAATCGAGTCGCCCGACCGGGTAGACTCTTTGGGGGATGTCTTCCAGAATATCTGTTACAAGGGGCCTTCCTTGCGGGTCCTTGAGAGAGCATATGTAGCCAAAAGGCTTATTGAGCATCAGATATATTCGCGGTGACGGTTCCGGGATTTCCCTGCCGTCCACCTCTATTCGATCAGCACCCCAGACAGCCTGGGCACCGGGTTCCGTTACCACCCGGCCGTTTACAATGACTCGTCCGGACTTGATCCAGTTATCAGCGTTTCGTCTTGAAGTCAGGCCGGCTGAGGATATTATGCTATTAACCCTCTGAACCTGCCTCCCAGCGTCCTTCTTTGGAGGTCTATCGCGAGGAGGGCGGGGTGTGGCCGGTTTCCTCAGACTCTTCCTTTTCATCACTCGCTGTATTTTCCTCTCCGGCTGGTGCCGCCTGCTGCTGACGCTCTTCTAAAATCGGTACTGTCTTATCTTCATCTGAACCGAAGTTCTTGATCTCTTTCAGCTTCGGGAGTGATTCCAGGTCCTTTAGATCAAAAACCTCAAGAAACTTCCTGGTCGTTCCATAGATAAGAGGCCTGCCCGGAAGGCTTTTGCGGCCCATAATCCTGATCAGGTCCTTTTCCAATAGTGTTTTCAGGATTCCTCCCACATCCACTCCCCTCAATCGTTCTATCTCTTGCCGTAGAACGGGCTGTTTATAAGCGATGATGGCTAAAGTTTCAAGGGCTGCACGCGATAGCCGGGTAGGCGAGGTCTTTAGCATACGAAGGACATAAGGTGCGTATTTGGAGTGCGTTCTGAACTGGTAGCCCTTTGCTACTTCTTTGAGGGTAAAGCTCCTTTCCATGGCATCGTGTTCAAGCCGTAGTTCTTCCAGGGCCTGTCGGATATCGGAAAGGGTTTCATCCGGCAGCCAGCCATGGATTTCGTGGGCACTGATCGGCCTGTCCGATGAGAAAAGGAAGGCCTCCACAATCAATTTAAGCTGTTTATTCATATCACCGTTTCCCCAGTTTGAGCGTCCGGCTATCAGCGCCTTCAATCGCTGAAAGCCTATCCTTTATTTTCATCAAAACAGGCGACCAAATGGATTTCACCTTCGGTTGTGGGCTGAAATACCTTTACAAGGCCGACATGAATCAGCTCCAAAAGGGCCAGAAAGGTCACGATAAATTCCGAAATGGTTCGATCCTCACTGAAAAGTTCATGGAAGAATATGTCTCCCTTTTGCTTCAGGATGGAAATGATAATCTCTGTCTTTTCTTTTACAGACCATTCAACAAGTTGAAGTTTTAGTTGAACACCGGGCAGCCTTTGATCAACTATCCTTTTAAACGCATCCATCAACTGAAAAAGGTTGACATCCAGCAGGGGCTCTTCATGTTCTATCTGGGATTGAAGATAGTCAGACACTTTTCTGGCAAAGACGTCTCTGTCTAAAATTTCCCTTTCCGAAAGCTCTCCGGCGATCTCCTTGAGACGCATATATTCCAGAAGAGGGCGCGTGATCTCGGCACGGGGATCTTCCTCATCCTCTTCATCCCTTAGCTCGGGAAGGAGCATTTTTGATTTTATGTGAATCAGAGTGGAGGCCATCACCAAAAAATCGCCGGCAACATTGATATTGAAGGCCTTCATTACATCCAGATATTCCAGGTATTGATCAGTAATGGTAGCTATGGGAATGTCAAAGATATCCACCTCATTTTTGTGAATAAGGTGTAGCAGAAGGTCTAAAGGGCCTTCGAATATTTCCAGTTTAACCTCGTAATCCATCTTTTTACTATATCTTTACGGCCTCCCTCACCTCGGCCATAGTCTCCCGGGCAATTGCCCGGGCCCGTTTGTTGCCGTCTTCTACAATTTCCCTGACCTTTTGGATATTAGATTTCAGTCCCTTTCTTTTGGCCTTTATCGGTTCAAGGCCCTTTTTCAGATTGGCGGCCATCAGTTTTTTGCAATCCACGCAACCGATGTCTGCTGAGCGGCATTCTCCGCTGATTTTCTCGACCGTTTCAGAGTCGGTATATATCTCGTGGAAGGAGAAGACATTACAGATATCGGGATCGCCGGGATCTTTTATCCTGGCACGCTGAGGGTCGGTGATCATCTGCCCCACCTTATCATCAATCACTTCATCTGCGTCTGAAATATAGATGGCGTTATCATAACTCTTGCTCATCTTTCGCCTGTCCGTACCGAGCAACTTTGCTGTTGGTGTGAGAATTACGTCTGGAACAGGAAATACCTCCCCGTACAGATGGTTGAATCGGCGGGCTATTTCCCTGGTCAATTCCACATGAGGGGCCTGATCTTCGCCAACAGGCACGCCGTTGGCCTTGTACATCAGTATGTCGGCTGCCTGGAGAACCGGATATCCCAAAAAGCCGTAAGTGTAGACATTTTTATGTGTAAGTTCCTGAAGCTGCTCCTTGTATGTCGGGTTTCTTTCCAGCCAGGGTAGGGGGGTGATCATTGAAAAAATCAAGTGAAGCTCCGAATGCTCCTTGATTTGGGATTGAATGAAAAAGGTGGACACTTCAGGGTCAAGCCCAACGGAAATCCAATCGATTACAATGTCATAGGTGGTTTCTCGAATAATCTCGGGGTGGGCATATTCGCTGGTCAGGGCATGCCAGTCCGCTATGAAATAAAAACATTTGTATTCTTCCTGGAGTTTTTTCCAGTTCAGAAGGGCTCCATGCAGATGTCCGAGATGTATTCTTCCTGTCGGTCTCATTCCAGACTAAAGTGATCTAAAGTGACTAAAGTTAAGGAATTCTACAAATTAGATGGAGCGAAGCGACACCACAACTTTAGGCACTTCAAACTTTAGCTCATTTTAGGCACTCTTTGGGATTTAACCAGGCATAGCCAAAGGATTCTGACTCCCGCATAGCGGGATCTTCGACACGCCCATCTAAGATCCCGCTATGCGGGGAAGGACATGGTTTTCAAAGATTCAATAAAATCAATCCTCAATGCCAAACGTCTCCCTCACAAACTTGATCTCATCCTCTTTTGTCTTTATCAAATTGTTCAGCCGGGCTTCTAAGAGATGGTCAAAGATTTCCTTGAAGATTGGACCGGATTTGAAACCCATGCCTACCAGATCCTTGCCCCGGAGTTGGATTTTTGTTCCTTTCAACTTAATAAAATAGTTAGATATAAGCTGTTTTATTCTTCTATTTGTGACCTTTGCCATCAAAAAAAGCAAGGTCTCTGTATCATATGGCACAAGCAATGTATAGAGGAGATAGTCATTCCCTTTAAAATTATAAAGGGGATCCAAGAGCTGTTTCGCCTTCTCCCTCTGTGAAATCATACTGCGATCATCAAGTTCCACCATTCCCATTTTTTCGGCAAGGGCCTTTAACGCCTTGTCGTCAAGGGAACATGTGAGGCCATGCCAATAAACCCTCCAAGGTTCAAAGGTCTCCTCCAGATAGAGAAGGTTGTACCATGTGATTACTTTTTTTGTCTCATCCAGCAGTGCTCGAAGGCTGCCTGTAAGTTTTATTTCAGGTGAAATAAATTGGAGAAGATCAAATTCATTCATTCTTTCAATGGCCTTAACGGGATCTTCCTCTTTGAGGATAAGCTTCAGTTCCAGAAAGAGCCGTCGACTGGAAAGGTCCTTAAAATAATTTCTTTTTAAGGAATTTTTAATGAGAGCAAGTGTCAGCTTTCCAATCTTAAAACCGAAACGCTGTTCAAACCTGATAGCCCTGAGCACACGGGTCGGGTCTTCCACAAAACTCAAGTTGTGCAGGACTCGCAGGACCTTATCCTTGATATCCTTCTGTCCACCGAAATAGTCGATCAAGGTTCCGTAGTGTCTTTTGTTTAGCTGAATAGAGAGGGTGTTGATGGTAAAATCACGCCGGTATAGATCCAATTTTAAAGAACTTGTCTCGACAACAGGTGGTGACCCGGGCGATTCGTAGTACTCCATTCGGGCCGTGGCCACATCAACCTTAAAACCGTCTGGAAAGATAAGTACTGCGGTCTCGAATTTCCGGTGACTCCTCACCCGTGCCCCGTAGTGTTCGGCGAATTCATGGGCAAACTTGATGCCATCACCTTCAATTACAATATCCACATCCAGGTTTTCATGCTTTAACAGCACATCTCTTACAAGGCCGCCCACTAGATAGGCATTATACCCAAGCATATCAGCAACATGACCAAAATCCTTCAGGAGTTTTATAATTTTTCTTGGCACCCTTTCCTTCAGCACAGCGGCCATATTTTTCTTTCTTGCGAAATGAGAGGCCTTTTTCGAATCATAGAAAAATTCAGGAATTAGGGGCTCTCCAACCAGTATGTTAAGCAGGTCGGTCCTGGTTATTACACCCATCGCCCTCTGGCTTTCCGGTTCCACGACCGGAAGGATTCTCAACCTATTTCTGATAATCAATTCCTGCACTTGCTTCAGGGATGCCTCGGGAGGGACTGTGGAGAATTCAATGTTCATGCATTCATTCACCTTGATTTCTTCAAGCCCTAAAAATACTGATTTTTCAACAACTTGCCTTGTAACATAGCCTTTAAGAATATCCCTCTTGTTCATCACTAACAGGACATTTATATTGTACCTGGTCATTAAATCTGCGGCCTTTTTAACGGTCTCGTGGGGAGGGATATGGATTGCCGGAGAGGACATCAAATCCCCGGCTGTCTTAGTTGGATTGATCCTGCTTCTCAACAGGGCCTGCAGGGACCTTTCCACCTGCATCAGAGTCTTGTTTTTAATGGTCGCAGAGGCAGCGTGAGGATGCCCGCCTCCCCCCAGAGCAAGGGCTATTTCGGCAGTATTTACCTGTTCTATGCGGCTTCGTGCCACAAGGTAGATCCTGTCCTCCATTTGTGCCAGTGCAAAAACGACGTCCAGGTTCTCCATTTCCATGAATTTGTGTACCAGGACGGCAAAATCTCCGACATATTCATCCCTGACGACCTTTGTTATAACAACCTCTACGCCATTGATTACCCGGGTTATGGCCGATTTTGTGAGATCGTTAAGCAGCCACACCTGCTCTGCGGACAATTCCCGGGTCAGCATATCTGCTATGACATTGTGGTCGGCTCCCTGCTCGGTAAGCCAGGCGGCCGCCTCATAATCTTCAGGCGTCGTAGAGGAAAAGGTGAAGGAACCTGTATCCTCGTGGATCCCAAGGCACATAACGGTCGCTTCATCATGAGAAACCGGGAGACCTTTTTCCCTTATCAGGCGTGTGAGAATAGCGGTACTTGAGCCTATCTTACGAATGACCTCAACCTGTCCAAGGATATCATCTTTGGAATCTGGATGATGGTCATAGATATGGATTTCAACATCCGGTCTGTCAACCAATTCAGCAAATCTGCCGATTCGGCTTTTCTGACGGGTGTCCACAAGGATCAGCTTTTTGATACGGTCAAAGTCGATTTGCTTTATCTTGCTAAAGTTGAAAAGATAGGAAGCGGAATGAAGAAAGAAATTCCGGAGATTCTTTTCCTGGGAACCAGCGAACACGAGAGCTGCACCGGGATAAAGTTTCCTTGCTGCAATCATGGATGCAAGGGCATCGAAGTCGGCATTAATATGAGTGGTTATAACCTCTTCATGTGCCTTTTCTTTCCGTTTCCACTTTTTGAGTTTTTTGTTTTCTTTTTCTTTCATAGCCGGAATCATATCACTTTAATATTCATGGGCGCAACGCGACTTTTTGTGAGGTTATCGAGTGCGCCTGAAAATCCTTACCGATTTTGTAAAAATGAATACGGAAAGTTTTGAACGTTACTAATGCTTTAAAGAGCATTCAGTAATCAGATTTCGGCGTTAAGCCGAAAGCCTGATAAAAAAAGCCGGGCATTAGGTCTGCACCGGCTGGGATATGCTTAACAAGCAAGATGTTCCGACTGAGGTGAATAGTTATATTCCCCTGGCTTTTTCGTCATTCTCCTGCTTTTTTTTGCATTCAATGCACAGGGTAGTCACGGGACGGGCCACTAATCTTTCTGCTGATATATCCTCACCGCACTCCTCGCAAATGCCAAATGTACCCTCCTCAATCCTGTCTAAGGCATCCCTGATTTTTGCAATCAATTTCCTTTCCCTGTCACGAATGCGAAGCGTGAAATTCCTGTCTGATTCCATGGTCGCCCTGTCTGTGGGATCAGGAAAATTCTCTCTTTGATCGGTCATGCCGCTAACCGTCTTGTTGGCCTCTTTTAAAAGCTCATTCAGCCTTCCGGTAAGCAATTTTTTGAAATCTTCTTTCTTTTTCTTCGTCAACATGGCTCTTAAACTACGCCCCCAAAAAAATGATAATATACCCGTACTTAACCGTAATGTAAAGCGGTTTTGCAGCTATTTCTTAAGTTTGTCCCAGAAATTCCCCCCCCCTTTCTTTCTCCCGGACCGCGTCGAACCTTCTGTTTCGGCAAAGGCTTTCAATATTTCCTTCTGACGTTGGTTCAGTTTTTTAGGAATATTAACAATAAGTTTTACGTAAAGGTTCCCTCTTTTGTGCTGTCTTCTCAGGCTCGGCATACCTTGTTCGGGAACCCGTATGACATCACCAGGCTGTGTCCCCTCTGATATTTCAAGTTCAAAATGCCCTTCATTTCCCAAAACCGGAATTATAAGGCTGTCACCCAGTGCCGCCTGAACAAATGATATAGGGATCTGACAGAACAGGTCCTCGTCTTCCCTTTTAAAAAAATCATGTTCTTTCACATGGATGACGACAAAGAGATCGCCCGGAGGACCTCCATGTTCACCGGGTTCGCCCTCTCCCCGTAATCTTAACTGAGATCCAGTATCCACGCCCGCGGGAACCTTAACACTGACCTTTCTTTCAACCCTGACCCTTCCTTCCCCCCCACAGTCCTTGCATGGATCGCTGATGACCTGTCCCTGACCGTGGCACACAGGACATGTTGTGCTGATTTGAAAAAACCCCTGGGACCGAATAACCTGACCCCTCCCCTGGCAGGTTGCACAAATCTGGGGTTCACTACCCGGCCTCAACCCGGAGCCATTACATGTCTGGCAGTTTTCAAGCTTATGAAACAGGATCTCTTCTTCTTTGCCATGGAAGGCATCCTCCAGGGACAGTTCCAGGTCATATCGCAGACTTCTTCCTTGTCTGGCACTGGTCCTTTTACCCCTTCTGTTGCCAAAGCCAAAAAAACCTTCAAAGATATCTCCGAAACTGGAGAAGATATCCTCGAAACCACTGAAACCAGTGAACCCTCTTCCTTCGAGGCCTTCATGACCGAACTGATCATAGATCTGTCTTTTTTCCGAATCTCTCAAAACTTCGTAAGCCTCGGCAGCCTCTTTAAATTTCTCTTCTGATTCTTTGTCACCAGGATTTCTGTCAGGATGGTACTTTAAGGCCAGTTTTCTATAGGCCCTTTTGATCTCATCACTTCCCGCATCAGAGGAAACGCCTAAGACCTCGTAGTAATCTCTTTTATACACCATATAATTCTCTTCAAGCATCGTTTGCCGATATTAGTCCGCTTCTTGGTTAATCGCCTTGAGGAAAACCAAACAATTACTTTTCCTCATGACTATCCTGATCCTCATTTGAAGATGCTTTGCCGGTTTGTTCAGGCAGCTCTTTGGAGAACGAATTTTCTTTGTTTTCGAGCGAATAATTGTCTTCTCCGGGTTCAAGTTGAAAGACCTGCCCGGTAGCGATCTCCCTGAGAGCTACAACAACGTCCTTGTTTTTACAAGCAACTAAGGGTTCTGAGCCTTTTCTCAATTGACGAACCCGTCTGGCTGTCAGATGGATCAATCCAAACCGATTGTCTACTTTCCTTAAACAGTCTTCCACCGTAATTCGCGCCATGATTAACTCCTAAATTTAATCTTGAGAACTCGATATAGGAACAAATAAACTTTACTTTATACAACTTCATGTGGTATCTGTAAAGAAAAAATACCTGCTTTAGAGCAATATATTTTGAGGGGTTTGTGGCTTATGCTGGCCAAGGTTTTAAGCAGTGCTGTCATTGGCATTGATGCCTATGTTGTGGAAGTTGAAGTGGACATCTCCCAGGGCTTGCCGTCTTTTACGACTGTAGGCTTGCCGGAGGGAGCCGTCCGTGAGAGCAAGGAAAGGGTAAAGGCGGCCATTAAGAACTCCGGGTATCACTTTCCCTCCGACCGGATCACGGTTAATCTGGCACCTGCGGACATTAAGAAAGAAGGCTCTGCATTTGACCTCCCCATGGCGCTCGGCATTCTCGCTGCAACCGGGTTGGTGGATAGAGCTTCCTGTTCCGGTCACCTATTCCTTGGTGAATTGTCACTTGATGGTCTTGTGAGACCGGTAAAAGGCGTTCTTCCCATAGCTATCAGAGCAAAAGAATTGGGGCTTAAGGGCATTTTTCTTCCTTTGGAAAATGCCCCTGAAGCGGGCGTTGTGGAAGGAATCAACATATACCCTGTTCGTGCCCTGGCCCAGGTTATTGAAGCCGTAATTGGAATTTCCAAAATAAGTCCCTTCATGGTCGAAGTCAACAAGCTCTTTCAGAAACCCGATACCGAGCTGGATTTCAGTGATGTCCGGGGGCAGGAGAACGCCAAAAGGGCCATGGAGATTTCGGCTGCTGGCGGGCATAATCTTATCATGATCGGCCCGCCGGGTTCGGGCAAGACAATGCTGGCAAGACGCCTTTCTACCATTCTTCCAAACCTCGCTTTTGACGAGTCGCTTGAGACGTCTAAGATCTACAGCATCATGGGACTGATGCCCCGAGGTTATGGCCTTATTACCGTACGCCCCTTTAGGTCTCCCCATCACACCATCTCCGATGCCGGCTTGATAGGCGGTGGCCAGAACCCCAAACCCGGCGAAGTAAGTATCGCCCACAACGGTGTTCTTTTTTTGGACGAACTGCCGGAGTTCAGAAGGAATGTCTTGGAGGTATTAAGACAGCCCATGGAAGACGGGTATGTGACCATTGCCCGGGCAAGTTCAACCATCACCTACCCGGCCAGTTTCATGCTTGTGGCAGCCATGAATCCCTGTCCATGCGGTTTTTTGGGTGATCCAAAACGGGAATGCACCTGCTCTTTCCTTCAGATCCAACGCTATCGATCAAAGATATCCGGTCCCCTGATGGATCGAATAGATATCCATTTAGAGGTGCCTTCTGTTCCCTATAAAGATCTTTCCGGTGTCACCGGGAGTGCGTCATCGGCGGAAATTCTGGAACGGGTAATGAAGGCGAGGGATATTCAGAACAGGAGATTCCGTAAAGCCAGGATCCATACCAATGCAGACATGAACAGCCGTCAGATCAAACACTACTGTGAGACTGATGCCGAGTCCGGAGCACTTCTGGAAAGGGCCATGGATAAATTCGGTCTCAGCGCAAGGGCCCATTCTCGCATATTGAAAATCGCCCGGACCATCGCCGACCTTGAAGGCAGTCAAAATATCAAAGCTTCCCATGTGGCAGAAGCTATCCAGTACAGGACGCTTGACAGGAGAACATTGAGGTGAAGCGATTCCTTAAACTCATAATGTGGTTTTTCTCGGCCGTTGTCCTTCTTGGTGTATGTACCGGTGCCTATTTCTGGTATATCTGGTCCAGCAACCTGCCGTATGTAGGGTCGGTAAAGGAATACCGTCCCCCGATTATTTCGGAAATCTATAGCGATGACGGTGAGGTGATCGGAAGATTCTGGGAGGAGAGGAGGATCGTTATTCCCTTAGAACAGGTGCCACAACTTATGATCCAGGCCTTTGTGGCGGCAGAGGACGCCCGGTTTTTTGAGCACGAAGGGGTCGATATTATCAGCATCGCCCGGGCCTTCATCAAGAATATCTCCGCGGGCAAGATAGAGCAGGGCGGCAGCACCATTACCCAGCAGGTTACCAGGTCCCTGCTCCTGAGGAATACCAAGAGGACTTACAGGAGAAAGGTCAGGGAAGCTATTCTTTCCATCCAGTTCGAAAATAGTTTTTCAAAGAAACACATCCTTTTTTTGTACATGAACCAGATTTATTTAGGGCAGGGGGCCTATGGAGTGGAGGCAGCGTCGCGCACCTATTTCGACAAGTCTGCCAAAGATCTAACGCTTGCGGAGGCATCTCTTCTCGCTGGGCTGCCGCAGGCTCCTGCCAGGTATTCGCCGGTTACCCACTTTGACCGGGCAAAGGCCAGGCAGAGATATGTCTTAGAGAGGATGTCAGAGGAGGGCTATATCACTGGCGAACAGCTCAAGGATGCCTTGGCGACCCAACTTGATATCCGGACAAATACAGAAAACACCTTTGCCAAGGCGCCATACTTCACAGAGTATGTACGCCGAAACCTCTTAAAGAAATACGGCCGTGACCTTTTATACCGCGGTGGACTCAAGGTACATACTACCGTGAATCTCAAGATGCAGCGAGCAGCAAGGGAGGCATTGAAGAAAGGTCTTGCCGAACTGGATAAAAGGGAAGGGTACAGGGGTCCTATTAAACACCTAACTCCCGAAGAGATATCCGGTTTCATTGTTGAGGCTCTTGAAAAGCTTGGTTCAGAGCCACCCGGACTCGGTTCGGTTATAGAAGGAGTTGTGGAAGAGGTAGATGATACAAAAAAAGAGGTGGTAGTCCTGATCGGGAATGACGCATGCCTGCTCCCCCTCTCCGAAATGAAATGGGCGAGAAGGCCTGATCCCGAGGTTCCTTATTACGCTGCCAGGGTAAGGAAGCCCTCTGATGTCCTGAAACAGGGAGACGTTATTCATGTTCGCCTCGTAAAACCGGCTGATCCGCCTTTTGTATGGGAGGTTTCATTAGAGCAAGCCCCGGCGGTTCAAGGGGCATTGTTATGCATGGTCCCTGAAACCGGTGAAGTAAGAGCCATGGTCGGAGGACTGGATTTTACAAAGAGCCAGTTTGACAGGGCAATTCAAGCCAGACGCCAGCCCGGCTCCGCATTCAAGCCGATTATTTATGCCGCGGCCCTGGACTGGGGTATGAGTCCTGCGGAGATAATTATAGATGCCCCGTATATATCCGATCAGAATCCGGACGAAGAAGTATGGAAGCCAAAGAACTATAAGGAAAAATTTTTCGGTCCCACACTGTTCAGAACGGGCCTTGCCAAGTCCAGAAATGTCGTTACAGTAAAAATACTGAGGAAAATCGGGGTGAACCACGCGATTCAATACGCCAGGAAAATAGGGATCGAATCGGATTTGAGCCCTGACCTGTCACTTGCCCTTGGATCATCGGGCCTTTCGTTGATAGAAATCGTAAGGGCCTATTCGGTATTTGCCAACCGGGGTATGCTGGTTAAGCCGACTTTTATCAAAAGGATTTTTGATCGGAGCGGTCAGGTTATTGAGGAAAATCAACCGGAATGCAGAAAAGTTATTTCGAAAGAAACCGCCTATGTTATGACAGACCTGTTGCGGGCGGTGATTCGTGAGGGAACCGGCTGGCGAATCAAGGCGTTAAAGAGGCCTGCCGCCGGTAAAACCGGAACGACAAACAACCTGCGTGATGCGTGGTTTATGGGGTTTACTCCCACTCTGGTCACAGGGGTCTGGGTGGGATATGATGATCAAAAGGCGATGGGAAAGGGCGAAACAGGTTCAAGGGCCGCCAGCCCTATCTGGCTTTATTTCATGTCCGATGTCCTGAAAGATAGGCCGGTGGTCGATTTTCAGGTTCCCGAGGGGGTCGTCTTTGCGAAGATTGACGCGGAGACAGGTCGCCTGGCCAGTAATTATTCCGTGAAGACCGTGTTTCAAGCCTTTAAAGAGGGGAGTGAGCCTAAAAAATATTCGCCAAAGCCCAAAGCCCCGAAGTCCGGTCAGTTTTTGCAATACGATATGGACGAGGCCAATTAGCGTTTTTCAAATCAATCATGGCCGTGTCTAAGAGCAAGCTACAGGCAGGCCATAGGGATCTATGATTCCAATTCGTTTACGCCCTGAAGCACAGTATCAAAGAGCTCCCTCACATCTTCCTTTTCCAGACATGAGAATGCCACCCTGAGATCTGTTTTGCCAAGGGAAATCAGGCCCACCCCATATTTTTCTAAGAGATGCACCCTGAGGGATTCGGCCTCAACGGTTTTCAATTTCAGGCACATAAAGTATCCGGAGTTAAACGGATAGGCCTCCCACGCCTTTTCGTATTTTGTGTCGGAAAGGACACGCTTTACTTCTTGTGCCCGCGCTTTCAAAATCTGAAATTTTGCCTTCTTTTCTGCCCGATAGGATTTAGAATTCAATGATTTAAGCAGTATTTCCTGGCTCAAGTGGGAGGCATTGGAGATAGAGCCCCTTACAGCGCCTGCCGTTTTTCTCTCTAAGGCGTCATAAGGCGCCCCTGGATCACCCTCGAAACTTGCTCCGTAGGTGACGAAGCCTACTCTCAGACCCCAGACAAAGTTCTCTTTGGTGGCCCCATCCAACTTGATGGCGATCAACCTGGGATGCCTTCCAATCAACCTGGAAAAGATGGATTCTTTCAGTACATCTTCTTCATAAAAGAGTCCGAAATAGGCATCATCCGTGACAGCCAGGACATTGGTGCCCCTCTCGGCCGTGCTTGAAAGGATATCAACGATCGTGTCTGCTTCTTCAGGACTTATGGTATACCCGGTGGGGTTGTTTGGGAAATTGAGGATAACAATGATCTTTTTCCTGTTTTTGGTCTCAGCTTGCACACAGGCTTCAAAGGCGTCGAGGTTGAATTTTCCATGGCCGTCAAAAATAGAATAATGTGCGATCTTAGCTCCCCTCCGGACTGCGAAGATAAGATTGTAGTTTCCCCACATCTTGTCAGGGAGAATAATTACATCCTTGGGATCCACCCACATATCCGAGATAACGCTTAGCCCGTGCGTGATGGCATTGGTAACCACCGGCAGACTTACCTCTTTGCCTTTGAGCGAAGGGTTCTTTTCAAACATTGCATCTCGCCAGGCCTGGCGCAGGGGCATAATACCAAAAGAGGGGGCATATGTGAGGGCCTCCTCAGGCGCCAGTCCACGTACCATAGCCATGACAGAGGGCAGGTACATGGTTTTGCCCTTTTCGGTAGCCATTCCGATCGTAGCATTAAATTTATATGCCTTTTCCTTGGCTTCAGCGCTCTGGGAAAGGATGCCTTTGGGGAAAAACAGATTTTTTCCCACATCCGATAGCATCTCATAGACATGCTCATTGGCTTTTCTGATGATTTCATTCAATTCTTTCGCAATGGGGTTCATGACCATAATATACTCCTATTAATTTCCGTTAATCAACAGCCCGAAAATGAGCGATGGAGAATTGCCAATTTAGGTTTTGCTTAACCGGTGGTTGGCAGCTTTGTCAAGCAAAATTGGTTGAGGAAATCCTTGACAGGTGTCGTTGTTGGGTATAGAAATAAAAAGACCGGTCGGTATATTACATATGAAATCGGTATGAGTTATGGCAAACAAGGGAATTTTAACCAGGCAAAATATTACAAAAAAATCCCTGCAGGTCTTTTCGGTTAAAGGGTATTTCAACACCTCCATAAACGATATCCTTGCGGAAACAGACCTGACTAAAGGGGGCCTTTATGGGCATTTTGCAAGTAAGGAAGATATCTGGTATGCAGTCTATGACGAGGCTGTAAAGACCTGGAGAAGTGTCACATTCAGGAACATTAGAAACATTACCAATCCGCTTGAAAGAATAGAAGTAACCATAGAAAATCATTTGAGAAATTATTTAGGCGCAGATATTTTTGACGGCGGCTGTTTTTTCGTCAACATGTTAGTTGAAATTTCCGGCCAGTCGGAAAAAATGAGCAAGCAGATCCTGCGGGGTTTTGTGCAGTTTTCAAGGTTGTTGCATGCATGGTTGGAAGAAGCCGATGAGAAGGGACTTTTAAAGCAGGGACTGAACTACAGGGAAATTTCAAACTTCATTGTTATCTCTTTAAACGGAGCGGCAACACTGTACTCAGCAAGCAAAGACCCTTCGATCTGGAAGCAAACAATCAACCAGTTACGTTTTTATATCAATCAGTTGAAACGGCGATGAAAGTGAACCAAAGTTTGAAATGACTAAGGCGAGGTGAAATCGAAGACTAAGGTTTTATTAAGCCTTAAAAGTTTTTGCATAAAACTGTTTGCCATTTTTGAACAATATATTAAACTTTGTATTTCATTTAAATCAATTGAAAGGGGAAGACTTATGAGAGATGTAGTTATTGTGAGTGCCTGCAGGACTGCTATTGGTGATTTTTCCGGCTCGCTCAGTTCCGTTTCTGCAACTGACCTCGGGGCGATTGTGATCAAGGAGGCAATACGCCGGGCAGGCATAAAAAATGAGGATATAGACGAGGTGATTATGGGGAGTGTGCTGCCCCATGGGCTTGGACAGAATCCCGCGAGGCAAACCATGGTCCGAGCCGGTCTTCCCTGGGAGGTTTGCGCTATTACGGTAAATAAAGTCTGTGGCTCGGGTCTGAAGGCCGTGATGCTTGCTGCCCAGGCTATTCAGTGTAACGATGCAGAAGTGATTGTGGCAGGAGGACAGGAAAATATGAACCTGTGTCCGTACATGCTTGAGAAGGCGAGGACCGGTTACCGGATGAACAACAACACGCTGATTGACGGCATGGTTCATGACGGCCTGTGGGATCATGTAAATGATTTTCATATGGGGATAAGCGCGGAACTGGTTTCTGAGAAATACGGAGTGAGCAGGGAGGATACGGATGCCTTTGCCCTGAATTCCTATGAGAAAGCATGGAAGGCCATTGAGGAAGGGAAGTTCAAAGACGAGATTGTCCCTGTTGAGGTACCGGCCAGAAAAGGAGATCCAAAAGTATTTGATACGGATGAGATCCCCTTGCGACAGCCGAAGACTACATCGGAGGGGCTGGAGAGACTGCGCCCGGCCTTTAAAAAGGATGGTCTTGTTACAGCGGGAAATGCATCCAAGATAAGTGACGGTGCAGCAGCCTTAGTAGTAATGTCCAGGGAAAAAGCGAATGAATTGGGATGCAAGCCGATGGTCCGTGTGGGAGCGCAGGGCGCGGCCGGTATTGATATGAAATATGTGCTTGTAGCTCCCATCTTATCTATACCCAAGGTCCTGGCAAAAGATGGCCTTAAAATGGAAGATATTGAGATCCATGATATCAACGAAGCCTTCAGTACATCCTCTGTGGCCATCAACAGGGAATTAGGGATAGATCCTGAAAAGGTAAATGTTAATGGAGGGTCTGTGGCCCTTGGTCATCCCATTGGAGCGAGCGGTGCACGGGTTCTGACTACGCTTATATATGCAATGAAGGATAGAGGTCTCAATGTTGGGCAGGCCTCCCTGTGCCTGGGCGGAGGTGAGGCGGTTACGCTGGTCGTTTACAATGAATAAAATCGCTATGCGATTTTATAAACAAAGGAGATGAGATTATGCGAGATGTAGTAATTGTTTCCGGTGCGAGGACACCTGTGGGGTCTTTTGGAGGAACCCTGAAGACGACACCCGTAGTACAGCTCGGGGCATTGGTATTAAGAGAAACCCTCAAAAAGGTTAATCTGAGACCTGTGGCAACGGATGCCCTGACCCAGTTTGAACCGGAGGGGATTAAGGGTAAAGGGATGATCGAACTTGAAAAAGAGGTTTACGACTATGACGATTCCTTCCAGCCTGTTCAGATAGATGAAGTGATCATGGGAAATGTAGTGGGCGCAGGCCAGGGTCAGAATGTCGGCAGGCAGGCCATGATCAGGGCAGGGATATCTAAGGAAACCGGTGGATTTACAGTGAATAAAGTGTGTGCTTCGGGAATGAAGGCTGTGGCGCTTGCGACTCAGGCGATTGGTCTTGAAGAAACCGAAGTGATTCTTGCCGGTGGCATGGAAAACATGAGTTTAATCCCCTATGCCCTCCCGGCAGCCCGGTGGGGTGCCCGTATGAATAATACGGACCTGGTTGATCTCATGATTATGGACGGATTGTTTGAGATCTTTTACGGATACCACATGGGCCTCACTGCAGAGAACATTGCAGAGACATATGGAATATCACGGGAGGAACAAGATGAACTGGGCGCTTTGAGCCACCAGCGCGCGAGAAAGGCAATCGCAGATGGGACATTCAAGGATGAAATCGTTCCTGTCGTTATCCCGCAGAGAAAGGGAGACCCGGTGGTTTTTGACACTGATGAGAGACCTATGGATACCAGTGTGGAAAAAATGGCCAAGCTGCGGCCCGCTTTTAAGAAGGATGGTACGGTCACGGCCGGGAATGCCTCGGGTATCAATGACGCAGCCGCCGCTTTGCTCCTCATGTCCGATAATAAGGCCAATGAACTGGGCTTGAAACCCCTTGTTAAAATCAAGGCGTATTCATCTGCCGCAATAGACCCTGCCTATATGGGTCTTGGCCCGATTCCCGCTGTGAGGAAGATACTGAAAAGGACAAATCTTTCCATTGATGATTTTGGGGTCATTGAATTGAACGAGGCATTTGCCTCCCAGGCTATTGCATGTGTGCGGGAACTGAAATGCGATATGGAAAAAACAAATCTTCTCGGTAGCGGGATTTCCATTGGTCACCCCATCGGCTGCACAGGTGCCCGACTAATCGTGACAATGACTGGATTGATGTTGAGGGGTGGCCACAACCTTGGATTGGCCGCGCTCTGTATTGGCGGTGGCCAGGGTATGGCAATGGTATTGGAAAAAGCATAATGAAATGCGGATTTCGATAATTATTCTGGTCCCGATGCAACAATTCTTAAGCGGCGAAAGCCGCGTAATATAAAATCGCGAAGCGATTTTATTAAAGGAGTGAAGGATGGCCTACGAAAACATTATTTTTGAAATAGAAGGAGGTGTGGCGGTTATTAAATTCAACCGGCCCAAGGCACTAAATGCCATAACCCCCGATCTCTTGGCGGAAATGAGTGATGCCTTAGACAAGATCGAGACGGATACGTCTGTCAAGGCCCTGGTGCTGACGGGAGAAGGGGATAAGGCATTCGTGGCAGGAGCTGACATCGGCCACATGGTGAAACTTGATCCTCTTCAGATCAGGAAATTTTCACGGTACGGTCAAGAAGTTCTCTTTGGCCTGGAAAAACTTCCCATTCCGGCAATAGCGTGTGTGAATGGATTCGCCCTTGGAGGTGGGACGGAACTTGCCATGGCATGCGACTTCATTTATGCCTCAGAAAACGCGAAGTTCGGCCAGCCTGAAATCAACCTCGGGATCATGCCCGGTTTTGGCGGAACCCAGCGTCTCTCCCGGTTAGTTGGAAAGGCAATGGCCAAAGAGCTTTGTATGACAGGCGGAATGATCGGTGCCCAGGAGGCCAAAGAGATCGGTCTTGTTAACAAGGTCTTTCCTCCCGAAAAACTATGGGAAGAAACCATGAAGACCGCTAATGTCATGGCATCCAAAGGCAAAGTCTCCATGAGGGCGGTTAAAAGGTGTATTGATCGAGGTTATGACCTGGACCTGCATTCCGGGTGTTATATGGAGTCGGATAATTTTGGAATGTGCATGTCAAGCCCTGACTGCAAGGAAGGGATGTCTGCATTTTTAGAGAAAAGGAAACCGGAATTTAAAGGGGAGCTGAGCTAAAAATGGATTTTGCTTTAACAGAAGAACAGCAGATGGTCAGGGACATGGCCAGGCGATTTGCGGAAACTGAGATAAAACCGAAGGCTGCGGAACTGGATGAGAAGCACGAGCATCCTGCGGACATTGTCAAGCAGTTAGGAGAGTTAAAGATGATGGGAATTGCCGTGCCAGAGGAATACGGTGGTGGGGGCATGGATTATGTTAGCTATGTCCTTGCCCTCATTGAGGTTTCCAAGGCCTGCGCCTCGACCGGCGTGATCATGTCCGTAAACAATTCCCTCTACTGTTACCCTGTGCAGACTTATGGCACTGAAGAGCAGAAGAAAAAATATCTTTATCCCTGTGCATCGGGAGAAGTCATAGGGTGTTACGGTCTGACCGAGGCGGGAGCGGGTTCGGATCCGGCGGGACTGCGTACTACGGCCGTCAGGGATGGGGATGAATGGGTAATCAACGGTGAGAAGAAATTCATTACAAACGGCAACGTGTCCGTCTACGGTGTTATTGCGGCTGTAACGGAAAAGGGGAAAGGATACAAAGGGATCAGTTCCTTTGTGGTGAACCTTGAGGATACGCCCGGCTTCAAAGTTAGCCGCGTGGAGGATAAATTAGGTATACTGGCTTCCGGTACAGCGGAGTTGCTTTTTGAAAATGCCGGACTGCCTGCCGATGCCCTTCTTGGAAAAGAAGGCGAGGGTTTCAAACAGATGCTATCCACTCTTGACTGTGGCAGGATCGGCATCGCATCCCAGGCTGTCGGGATTGGCAGGGCTGTATTGGAAGAGGCATTAGAATACGCCAAAACCAGGGAACAATTTGGAAAGCCGATAACCGCCTTCCAGGGTATCCAGTGGAAACTGGCGGATATGGCAACGGAGTTGGATGCCGCCGAACTGCTTACCCTCAAGGCCGCATGGCTTGAGGATCACGAAAAGCCCTTTGAGAAAGAAGCTGCCATGGCCAAGATGTATGCCTCGGATGTGACGATGAGGGCCTCCATCGAGGGGGTTCAGATCTTGGGCGGTTACGGTTATTGTAATGAATACCCGATGGAACGGCATATGAGGGATGCAAAGATATGCCAGATCTATGAAGGTACGAACGAAATCATGCGCGTGGTAATTGCAAATAATCTTATTAAATGATTGACGATTGATGATTGATGATTGTCTATTGAGAAATATCAATCGAAAATAGTCAATCGTCAATCCAGAGGGGTGCCCCATGTCTTCGGTTTTCGACAAGAAGGTTTTTGACGGAATAGAAAAAGCCCACGACAAATGGAGCAAAGAGCTGAAAGGGGTTTTTTCCTTAAAGCCAGAAAGGCTTGAGCGATTTTCTACAGTTTCAGACCGGGAAATCAAAAGGATGTACACGCCGGCAGATATTAGGGGCCTGGATTTCATGAGAGACCTTGGTTTTCCCGGTGAATATCCTTTCACCCGGGGTGTTCAGCCTTCCATGTACAGGGGTCGTCTCTGGACAATGCGTATGTTTGCAGGCCTGGGAAGCGCAACCGATACGAACAAACGGTTTCATCATTTGGTGAAAGAGGGCCAAACCGGACTATCAACTGCATTTGATATGCCCACATTGATGGGGTATGACACGGATTCGCCCAAAGCGAGGGGCGAGTGCGGCAAGTGCGGGGTCGCCATTGATAACCTTAAGGACATGGAGGACCTGTTTGACGGCCTTCCTATTGACCGAATTACCACATCCATGACAATCAACCCGCCCGCCTCAGTGCTGTGGGCCATGTATATTGCGGTTGCTGAAAAAAGAGGGATAAAAAGAGAGATTATTGGCGGTACTATCCAGAACGATATGCTTAAGGAGTTCATCGCACAAAAAACATTCATGTGTCCACCCAAACCTTCTGTTCGTATCATAACGGACACGGTCGAATTCGGGACCAATGAAGTCCCCAGGTGGAATACGATCAGTATCAGCGGGTACCATATCAGAGAAGCAGGGTCCACCGCTCTTCAGGAATTGGCTTTTACATTGGCAGATGGTATTGCCTATACACAGGCAGCTATAGACCGGGGGCTTGATGTGGATGACTTTGCACCCCGATTTTCCTTCTTTTTTAATTCTCACCTTGATTTTTTTGAAGAGGTTGCCAAGTTCCGGGCGGCCAGACGGATATGGGCCAGGGTTATGAAGGAGAGGTTTAAGGCCAAGGATCCGCGGTCCTGGTGGTTGAGGTTTCACACCCAGACCGCGGGATGTTCGCTCACAGCCCAACAACCTTACAACAACGTTGTCCGGACTGCTCTTCAGGCGTTAGCGGCGGTGATGGGTGGAACCCAGTCACTGCATACCAACTCCCTTGATGAAGTCCTGGCCATACCCACAGAAGAAGCTGCGACCATCGCTTTAAGGACCCAGCAGATTATTGCAGAGGAATCCGGAGTGGCAAACACTATTGATCCTCTCGGGGGTTCCTATTTTGTTGAGTCGCTGACCAACCAGATGGAAGAAGAGGCACTAGAGATCATCCAGAGGATTGATGATATGGGCGGTATGTTAGCCGCAATAGAAAAGAATTATCCCCAGCAGGAGATTGCTGATGCCGCCTACCATTACCAGAGACAGATTGATGAAAAGGAAAAGACCGTGGTCGGGGTCAATAAATACGCTATCGACGAGGAAATTCCGGTCGAGGTGCTGGAGATTGATAAGGAGCTTGAAA
>JAFDHL010000281.1 GCA_019308785.1 Deltaproteobacteria bacterium | reverse complement strand
GGTTGTCCCGCTTCTCATTAGACACAGTTACTGATTTACCAATGGACGTCCCGCTTTCCCAGAATCTGATGAATGCTTTTCATATCGAGTTATTATATAATTTAAGGACGCTCCCCCCTGATTTTGCCATCAAAAATGCCGTTCTAAGCGTTATTTCAAGCCGGTTTTGAGCTAATTAATATGTAATTTCGAATTCTTACCTTGGTCCGACCTCAGACTCAGCAGACTCATTGAAATATTTAAGGACGTCCCGGACCCCCCTGACTATTTAACAAATTCAGATTTTTACTTTTCCGGCTTTATCCCGGAATCTCTGACAAAATGATCCCTCTAATTTTCCCCCGATTATTTTGTAAGCGCCGCTGATTTCTAAATTGCCCTTCCAATCATCATGTGACAATCTACTACTGAGTATCCGTTTTTCCCCTAAGAGCGTCCATAGTATGTCGTACCCTTGACTCTGTAAAAGATTTAAAAAAACATCTTTTCTTATTAGAAAAGATCCTGGGCCAACTTGATTTACAGACGGGTCGAACGCAATGAGTTCTCCCTTTTGATCGAAAAAATGTCCCTCCACCCCATTCCATGCCAATCTCATTTTGTTGACAATCATTTCTGCAGGAAGATAAATACTATAGCTTTCCTCGACTGAGCAATCGTAGGAATTGTGTTCTTTTAAATAACCGTCAGTTGTTACCATTATTTCTTTCGGTACCTTGTTAAAATCCCCGCGCGACCATCCGTCATGGTGGTAATAGGGTATGTTGTGATACATGAAAGCGGGGGCCCAAAAGAATTCCCCAAGAAAATTCTGATAGAGATCATGAGATTCTGGCATCCAGCGACCCCAATAATCCTGCTTTTGGGACCATTCGAATAATTCATCAGAATCAGACCTTTTAACAATATAACTTTTCAGCATATACCAGATTTCTCTCCTCGGGACTTCGTACCGATCATCTTCCGGCGGGACGGGTTGTTCCCATTTGTAATACCCCTCAAGGGTCAGCCACGTTGAATTATCTTTTGGATTGACTACCTCTATTAGTGGTCTGACATCAGGTAAATCCATGGAGCCTTTTACCCATTCAACATCATCAGCTGAGGATTCCCAATCATCGTATTTCGATGTAAACCACCAGGTATTAGTATGGGCCTTCCAGTTTTCTCGTTGCGTGTTTTTTAGAAGGCATGAGGGATCTATATCCCTTACGCTCAATTGCCATGGACCTTCATAAACCCCTGGCTTATCCCCCCAAGACTCCTCTAAGAACTCGAAATTATCAGACACCCTTGCAAGAAATTCATGGTATGCTATCCACTGGTATTTCTTCCCTATACGTTCTGCCTTCCTTGTATCTCGCGAAGTTCTCGTCATGTATAGCTCAAAATCACCGAAGAGATCTGATGTCCATCCCAAATCCACAGCTTTTTGAAAGATCCAACGTTGAGCGATTGAAAGGTCAAAACGAAACTCATCATAGTGAGGATTTTCTTCGTACGGCATCACTACCTGTCTATAAATCATTAATTGATTATCTGTAAGAGAGCGCTCGAAATTCTTCTTGATTTCAGCATATCCATTGGTCGATATTTCGATTTCATTATCCTTGATTTGATTGTCACCTACCTCATCTTTAAGTCTTGTTAAGATTCTAATTATATCGAGCTGTGGATGAAGCTTATCCCAAAGATCTTTCTGGTTTTTATTCAGGTTCTTTATAAAATCTTCATAAATCTCTTTTTTTGAAGGCACTCTAGGCTCACCCAAACGACGGGAGGACCAATTAAAAAACCCAGAATTAGTCCCAATAATATAACGAGCAAAATCTCCACTACTTATTACAGAGACCCAGATAGAAATGAATCCTCTATCTTTTTGAATATTCTCTGGATAATACTTTGAATTAAGCTCTTCTAAGGTAGGTATGTTTGAGGGCCACTCTGATTTATAAGGAGGCTTTATCTTGTCCACATCAATGCCTAGATCTAATCCACGATGTAAAGCTACTTCTATAACACCTCTGGCGTAATCTCTTAATAAAATATGTGGTGGAGGGGCATTATCTTTGAAAATCCATTCGTATATAGATTTAGCAAGGTCACCAATAGCGGTATCATTGTTGCTGCGCAGCACACAGCCGTAAGCTACTGCAAATAATCGCTCTAAAATGTAAGGGTCATTAACTTTCAAGAAATCCTGCAGAATCTTACCTATAAGATGTATTCTTGGGGCTAAGAGGGATACCAGTGCTTTTGTCGACCTATCGCGAAGAAAGCGATTTGATGTAGTCAAAAACCAAGCAAGGGCTTTCCCACAAAGCCTTATTGATTCGTCATCAATGTGACTCTTATCTTCAGGAGACCATGCCCAGTCAACAAGCCGGTCAACCGCGCCATGTTCACCGGATTGATAATGAAGAAAAACAGACCACCAGGCATCTCTTTTGGCTAATTCAAATCTCATCAAATGCTGGTGTAAAAAATCAGCGTTATAAGGATGCCCAGGATTCGGGGCGATTGTAAGAAGTGCCTCTAAGAACTGTTCATCAGTATATTTATCTCTGATCACATATTGATTGATGTAATCTTGTGTTGCTTTTGTAATTGCTTTTGGCTTTCTCCAGATAAGGCTTTGAATGAATGCCTCAATGACTGGCCTGTATTTCGCACAAGACGGAGCAACCTCATGGAGCTCTTTTTCTATACGCTCCGGTAGTTGAATGCAAAGGGCTTCAACAAGCCCTCTATTGTACCATGCCGATCCTTCATCTTTAATCAAGGAACCAAGCGGTTGGTCTACAATAAATGCTTTTGATGGCTCGTCATGGTCAAGGTTTTTGTCTAGCAGGTGTTTTACAATTAGATGATCCGAGAACCTCTCGTATCCAAAAGAAATGCCTTCACACCACTCATTTTCTGCAACTAGAAATCTGTCTTCCATGATAACTCCCTCAGAAATCATTTGTCTGAATAGGGAATCTTCATAACCATCATGGGGTAACACCGGATCTATAATATTTTGCGCTTGGTATCTTTGTAACCACCTTTCGTTTTTTACTGCCATGGTTTCAGCAAGCTTTTCGGTTGCTATTTGGACAGCATGGTATTTTTGATCAAAGTCCAAGTACTCTGGCATACTTAGTTTATCATTGATAGAATCAATATAGAATTTGAATATTTTTGTAACTCCCTCTAAACCAGCCGGAAGCTTAGTTAGACCTCTATTTTTCAATCCCTTGCAGAACAATTTTAGGAATAAAGGATTCTGGAACTCTGGAACTAAAAGGGGGACTGCAGGTTGTTCAATGCCAAAATAGTCAAAAAACGTTCGAGTAGCTTGATACTCATAATCTCCAAATCCATAATGAATCTCGCGGATTAAATTCCCAGGGACGAGACTTTCGTGGATAATTGTATTCTCATATGAAGTCCGCACGCTTAGTACAATACCAAGCCACGGATAACGCAAAAGGGTTTTGAACATTCCAGGTAGATATTTATTCCACAGCCTCTTTCCTTCGCCCTCATTGAGAGCATCTATAACAGTGCTCTCGCGTTTTTTGCTTGAGCAACCGCTTCAAGTCCATCCAATAACTCTTCTCTCGTACAGGAAAACCCAAGAAGACGAATGACTTGAGACCAAGGTTCCTCGTCCCTAAATTGCCCTCCTAGGAGCAATAAAGTTGGAAGGCCAGCCTCTGCCCTTGCTACTGCAACATCACAAAAGATATGTGTCTTACCGGTCCCAGCGTGACCCAATATCAACAAAGCTGGTATGTTCGATAAAAGAACTTCATTGCTTTCGACAAAATCTTTGAGGTTTTGAAAATGTCTTATAAGCTGGAAAAGTTCATGGCGATCATAGTCTAAACTGTCTCTGTATGGGGAACCTCTTTCGGTGGAAGAAGATTGAGTATCTTTCTTCCTTTCTTCCGCTACTCTTTCTAAATCTCGGATAATCTCCCTTGATTTCTGTATCGCCTCATCAATGCTCTTAGAAATTAATTCTATATCGATTAGCTCCACTTCCAATTTATCGATATCCCTTACGAACGATAAAAGTTTTATGGTGTCATAAAGTGAATCAATTTTATTGTCCGCTATCTCCAGAGTAATTCTTGTAGATGCCTTTTTATATCCTTGGATGACATTGCCATACAGAACTCTAAGTCTTTTGTAGAAATGAAAAGTGCGTCCTATGCCGTCAAACAACCTTGAAATTGGAAGTTCAACATTTAGCTCAGGTGAATATCTAGGGCCAACATTAGCAACTGCCTCTTCAATATGATTTTTAAACCATTGGTTGCTGAACAGCTCTCTGTTAAACCAGAAAAAATAACGACCTCTATGCTCTTCCCGGCTAAGGCGCTCGAAAATCTCATGCATTCCCCAATATATGAATTCAACGGATAAACTTTTCTCTTTAGCCCACCCCTCCCACTTCCTCAAATGATCATTCCATTTATCCATAAACCATTTTTGTTGGTCGATTCGAGGATCCTGTCGGTCAATAGGAAGGCAAATCGTGTAATTTGTAAGCAGAGGATGCTTTTCTAGTGCTCTTTCTACAGATTCATCCAATTGCTGCCATTGATTCGTACCAGGAACGGAGAGGAAGAATTTGGCTTGCCATCCCCATTCATCTCCATTTGGTAGAAGCCAATAACACTCTACACCAGCGTCTGGAGCGCCCTTTCGAATGAATTTAGAACCAGGAGGAGCCTTCTCGTAAGCTGCTAATTGACAACACAATTCTTCAAACGCTGACTGCTGGGACCCATTCAAAGACGTAAGGTTTTGCCAGTTTATAGACATTACCTGATAGCTCCTCAACTATTTTATAGTGAAGTAAGTCCTCATTATTTTACACATTATTTCTTATCTCCTTTGGTGGATGGGCGACGCGCGTATCGGCTGGGGGTGGATCAAGGATCGTTTGGTAAGGCCGACCGGTTTTCATGGCCTCTGCCATCTCATCATAGCATTCCAGAATCACCCGCTTTGTACGATATTTCCCATATTTTTTCTCATCTTTTCCCAATCGGAAACATTCTCCGGTTTTACCGGCTGAGCGCCCATTTCTATAAGGTTTTTGTTGTAATCACTGTCAAAGGTATAAATTGGTTTTTGCCAGGAGAGGATTTCCTTGAAAAACGCTTCTGTCTTACTGGAAGGACCGGCATGGGCCACGAAAATAACATCAGATAAAGTGGCAACAAATAGATTGCGGTAATAGGAGGTCTTAACAGAAATGCGGCGGTGATTTTCCTCAAATGGGGACAGGAAAAGCAACCGTCCTTCTTCAAGGGGTTTCTTATACTCTTTCTTGATTAACATACCATTGATATTCTTAGCTGGGCAAAAAATGACCGGTTGTGTGCCTCGCAAAAGAATTGAGAGGCACTCTCTTTCCATCGGAGAATGAAACCCTCCAATGACCGTCACGCCTGCATGCCTAAAGATTTGTGCGAGGTCGTAGGTCTTCAGGATCAAGTCGCCCGGACATTTTTGTGAGCAGAAAAGGCCTGTTGAATTATGGCGAAGGATATCAACATTTCCGATGGCGAATAAGGTCTTTGGAGCGTCTTCGCCCATGTGTTTATTTAAGGATGATGGATAATTCAGGTTGTTTTTCTTTAGATTAGCTGTGTCCATCTCTCAGCCCAATCCCATCCGATACTTGATATCGTAATTGATGATGAAATAACGCTCTGCCTCATTGAAACAATAATGCTCTGCCAATGCATCATCGATTTCATCAATAATGTGTTTTGCTTTTCGCGGGTAAAACTCCTCATATTCGATAAGTCCAGTTAATTTCGAAGTTTTTTCCTTTACAAGCTTATTCTGTTTGTAATTTTGCATCAATTTTGTGACCAACTGAGACATCCTATTACGAATACTAAAATCAATGTTTTCGAGATCAATTGGAAATTCAGACAGATCTGAGGGATTTAGGTCCCTACCATTAGTAGTAAGCAAAAAATACCAATAAAATAATGTGCTGCTAAATACGGCCAGTGTTATATCACGATGACTTTGAGTTCTGAAATACAAATAATTTTCTCGGCTTGAAACAGATTCCTTTCCATTGAGCTTGAATTGGGGCTGAAATGTAGTGAATATCTTCCAGTATCGTCCTCCTCCTATTCGATAGTAAATTACATGTTCAGACGGCTTGCAAAAACAGTGCCCTATACGCCTATTTCCGCGCCATAGTTTCGATATTATTTTGTTTTCCAATTCGTCGCTAACCTTGGGGAAAACGTAACTTCGAATCTTTTTATCCATTTTACAATACGTCGTTGTGGCAAACAAATTGTCACGCTCATCTCTTGACCACTTGCGGAGACCGGTAATGAAGCTCTTACTATCGTTTTCTATTCCGAATTTTAAGAGAGATATAGTTAGTAGCACCTCTGCTCCGGAAAACAATTTACTAGGCCTTTCGGCATAAATGCTATTCCACATGTGGATAGTCTCTGCTTGAATTAAGTCTTGTAAAATGCTCATCCTCTGTGTACAAACGAAGCTTATAGGCACAATCATTCCAAACCGGCCTTTGTTTTTTGCTAACTGATAAGAGCGCTCGATTACAAAGGCATACAAATTCCTGCTGGACTCCGTCTTGTAAATGCCTATCGGCAAAACATAATCATTTTTTATTTTGCCATATTTAGAACTCGATGAACCAATGAAACGGCTGGTGGCTTTCACGCCACTGTACGAACCTCTTTTCATATTCTTTAACATCGCTTATGTTTCTTTGGTTAATCCCATACTCGAACGCCAGATAGCGATCCAAATCATCTTCCAATTCTTTAAGACGATTGATTAGTGCCTGTTTATCGGATGAAGTTACAACTCCGCCCAGTTCAGTTTGTTGTTCACGAAACAGATTGAATAGTTGCTCAACCCCGTGTGCCTTTTCCTCTAACTGCTTAAGAGTTTCAACATACTCCCCGAACTGTAGCTTTCCCTGCTTTAGCTTACCTGCTTCGGATGACGTTATTGCCTCTTTAACCTCATCGCGGATTGCAAAACCTACGAGCGTGTTTCCTGCCCGGATATTGAAATCAATGTCCGGCAGCGGCTCGATCTTGTCAACACTATCAACCTGGGCAACCAGTTTGAGGAAAAGCCGGAGTTTGCATATTTCCGTTGCTTCCTCCATGATGTCCACCCCAAAGAGATTGTTCAGGATGATGGACTTAAGGATGAAATAGCGGCGGTTAGGATGCTTTTCTATTCGTTCAAGGATTTTCCGGAAATCACCGTATTTATCGGATCGATGCTTCTGGCCTGAGCTTTCCAGTTCGTCAAGAAAGACCTGCATCCGGTCAAGGCACGCCTCGTAAAGCGGTTCAAGGATATTCAAAGCCGCAAAAAGGAAAGCGCCCGACCCGCAAGTGGGGTCTAAAACACTCATGCCGGGCTGAAATTCCTGATTGGATTTATCGGGAACCCGACCTGCTATAGTATAGTAAATGGCGCGGAGCAGTTCCGGGCCTTCACAGTTTTCAATCACGTCCTGGGCAAACTGACGGATGTCAAGGTTATAAGTGATGAGATCATTGATGGAACGGATTTCACCCTTTGACAGTTTGTCACGGACTTCTTCACAACGCTGCCGCCGGGCCACTACCTCACGCCATATCTCAGTGGGAAGGGCATATTCCGGGGGTGCCGGCTTGTTCCATTCGGTGCGTTTTGAGACATGGTTTAGCCCTTCAGAGACTTTTGATGGCAATGGTAAAGTTTTGTCTAATTGATTGGGTGGCGTCTCATGAATATTGACATTGATCCCATGCTTAACTGCATCGTAGATATACCGGTCGGGGTCCTCTTTGAGTAGTCGCCATATTGATTGTTCCCCTTCAAAGGCGATTTTGCATTTCTTCTGGGCCTGATCAAACAGAAAGGGAATGATGGTGTTTTTGCTGATATACTCTGTGATATCCTCTTTGGTGTAATATGCCCCCATCTGTTTCTGGTTGATGTATTTTTCGAAGATATAACCTAAGACATCCGGGTTAATTTCATTATCAACCTTGAGCGGGCGTTCATCTAAGTGCCAGTTGTACTCATCAAAAAAGGAAAAGAGATTGTCAAAGGCCGCATCTTCGATCTGAATATCTTTGCCGTACAGCTTTTCAACCTGGTGTTCTTGAAACAGGCCCCCGTCGAGATAAGGTACCTTGCCTAAGAGCTTATTGGTCTCTTGTTTACGATCTTTCTCCTTTTTTGCGAACCCTTCAAAAAATAGGGGGCAGAGGAAATCCTTATAATACCTGTCTTTTCCTCTTTGTTTGCTTTTATTTAGACGGGAGAGCAGATAATTATTATCGTTATCGAGAAAACCCTTTTTCTGGATGAAATAGATAAACATGAGGCGGTTCAGCATAACAGAGACATACCAGCGCTGAAACTTTTCCTCGGGAATGCCCTTCAGGAATTTCAGAAACTTTCCGTGCTCTGCCTTGAACCGGTCGTAGAACCTCTTTGTAACCTTTTCTACATCAAATGCCTTCTTAGTACGTTTACCCACCTCAAAAATGGTCAGTTGTTCCTCTTCCTCAAGGCTGAAAGCCAGGTTATTGATTTTCTGGATGAGCGAATCCCCTGGTTGGTTTGCATAATAGGTATGTTCACGGCATGCAGTCGGTTTTCCTGGCTCCCGTTTTGCCCACTGCCAGATCTGCTTACTTCTGTCTGCATCGAGATAAATAAGATGCTCATGATGAGACTTAGTCACCTGTCGTTCAATCTTCCGGCGGATCGAGTAATCAGGGATTGCCCCATCACTTGACGGCTCACACAGAAAGACGACCATGCCGCGCTTCTCTGAAAATGCATTGAGCAAATAATTTTGGCCGTCAACGGAAACATCAAGCTCAGTTTTATATCTGTCCCAGCCTAACTCTTCAATAAACAGGGCCTTGAAGTCGAAACCATGGAGCAATGTTCGGATGCGAGTAAGATTAAGAGGCATTGCGCTACAGTACTCTCCTTCTCAGCTTTTCATAAAAACTCTCACGCGAACCAATCATATTTATGACAACTAATCCGTCTTCTTCAAAAACTTCATAGACAATTCGGTAAGATGTGGCTTTATGATTGAAATGATAAGATCTCAGACCTTTGAATACATAGCCCAGTTCATAGGCCTGAAAAGGATCTTCTCGGATATTCTTGAAATGGATGGTCTCAATATCTCTTAAAACTTCATGAGGAAGCTTTTTTAAATCTTTCTTCACAGCTTTGATACTCTTGATCTCAAACATTTTCTCAGATACCTTTGAAGAGATCTTCTTCGCTTATCAACTCCCCTTTTTGCATCTCTACAATTACGTCTTTGCGTCTTTTCAAAAGTTCTTCAGAAAGCCCTTTGTCCGCAAGGATAGCAAGAGTCTCTTTTTCTTCTTCAGTCAAATTCTGTATAGCCTTAAGTATTTCAAGGGGGGTCATAATCTTTTTTTGAGCCTCCATAACAAAACCTCCTGGAATAATTTCTCAATCTTTAATCGTTTCGTTACATATTTTAGCATACTTCGGGATAATTCCACTACCTGTTTTTCCCAACCAATCCCATGGAACAGATAATTTTTGGTTCATGGGCTTCCCCGTCCTCCTCACGGACAAGGCAAAGTCGGTCTTCATCCCTTAATGCAATGACCAATTGGGCTAATGTTTCATCAGAGATGCCGCTGCG
>JAFDHL010000028.1 GCA_019308785.1 Deltaproteobacteria bacterium | reverse complement strand
GTAGTCCATATAACCCAGTTCCTGGCAGAATTAATAGAACAAGGGAAAATAAAGCTCAAGAAATCTTTCCCAAAGAAGGTCACTTACCATGACCCCTGTTACTTGGGCCGTCACAATAATATATATGAGGAGCCGAGAAGGGTGTTAGAGAGTATCCCGGAGCTGGAACTCATTGAGCTTCCGGATTCCCGGGAAGAAAGCATCTGTTGTGGGGGCGGAGGGGGAAGAATATGGATGGAGACCAAGAAGGAAGAGAGGTTCTCCGACCTTCGAATAGACCAGGCCCTGGATGTAGGCGCAGAAGTGCTGGCAATCTGCTGCCCTTATTGTATGCTCAACTTCGATGATAGCCTCCTCAACATGGGCAAGGAGGATGTGCTCGAGATAAGGGATATCTCGGAGCTGGTCAATGAAGTGATTTAGCGGGGTCAATATGGAGAGAAGAATAGGCGTTTATGTTTGCCACTGCGGGCTAAATATCGCGGCTACGGTTGATACGAAGGATGTCGCGGAATTTGCAGCGTCCCTTAGTGGTGTGGTATTGGCCCGGGATTATATGTTCATGTGCTCGGATCCAGGGCAGGAACTCATTGTTAATGATATCAAAGAGCATAAGCTTGACCGGGTAGTGGTGGCTGCGTGCTCGCCTTTGATGCACGAGCGTACCTTCCGCCGTGTCTGCCTTGAGGCAGGAGTAAACCCTTATCTCATGGAAATGGCCAACATCCGGGAGCATTGCAGCTGGGTTCATGAGGATGGGGCTACTGAGAAGGCTAAGGAGCTTGTCCGGGCGGCCGTTATGAAGGTCTCCTATGACAGGCCCCTTGAGACAACCGAAGTTGCCATTAATCCGAACACCCTTATTGTGGGCGGCGGGATTGCCGGAATTCAGGCCGCCCTGGATATAGCCAACGCCGGTTATAGAGTTTATTTGGTTGAGCGGGAGCCCTCCATTGGCGGACACATGATTCAACTCGACAAGACTTTTCCCACGCTGGACTGCTCAGCCTGCATCCTGACCCCAAAAATGAGCGAGGCCGGCTCCCATCCCAATATTGAGCTTCTATCCTATAGCGAGGTCGAGGAAGTCTCAGGCAGTATCGGTGAATTCAAGGTAAAGATCAGGAAAAAGGCCCGCTATGTGGACGAGGGCAAGTGTACAGGATGTGGACTTTGTATGGAGGCTTGCCGCTTGAAAGGGCGTATTGCCAATGAATTTGATCTGGGTCTGGGTATGAGAAGTGCTATCTATACCCCTTTTGCCCAGGCTGTGCCCAATAAGCCCGTCATTGACCCGGAGCACTGCCTTATGCTGACAAAAGGCAAGTGCGGCAAGGAGGGGCCGACGTGCGTTGAGGCATGCGGGCCAGAGGCCATTGATTTCGAACAAAAAGACACGTATCTGGAGCTTGAAGTGGGGAGCATCATCCTAACGACTGGATATGACCAGCAAGATCCATCGGCTGTGCCCCAGTATGGATATGGTAGATATGACAATGTCATAAGCGGATTGGAATTTGAACGACTTTCCAATGCTTCAGGGCCAACCGAAGGGCAGATTATGCTCAAGAATGGGGAGCTACCGAAAAGTGTTGCCATTATTCATTGTGTTGGCAGCCGGGATAAGAACTTTCATGAGTACTGCTCACGGGTCTGCTGCATGTATGCCCTCAAGTTCGCCCACCTGATAAAAGAGAAGACGAACGCCGAGGTGTACCAGATGTATATTGACATGCGATGCTTCGGCGAGGGCTACGAGGAGTTCTATGAGCGCCTCAGCACCGAGGATGGGATTATGTTTATCCGGGGCAAGGCTTCTAAGGTAACCGACAGGGCGCTTACCGATGAAGAGAAAGGGAAGCTGATTGTGTGTGTTGAGGATACTCTCCTTGGTAATTTTATCAGGGTGCCGGTGGACATGGTGATTCTCTGTGACGCACTTGAGCCGAGGGCAGACTCTGAGGAGATGGCTAAGGTCTTTTCCATTGGCCGGAGGGCGGATGGCTTTTTCATGGAGAGGCACGTGAAACTTGACCCCATAAGTACATTAAACGATGGTATATTCATTGCCGGGTGTTGCGAGGGGCCTAAGGATATACCCGACACAGTGGCCCAGGCCAAGGCGGCGGCATCTGAGGTCCTAAGTTTACTTGCACGGGGAACAGTGGAAATTGAGCCAATCGTTGCCTCCGTAGACGAGGAAGTATGTGTCGGTTGCGGGCTGTGCGAGAAGATGTGCGTCTATGGTGCGCTTTCCCTTGCAGAGCCCGAAGGAGTGATGACGGTGAATGAGGCCCTATGTAAAGGATGTGGGGCCTGTTCCGGTATTTGCCCTTCGGGGGCGATATCGGTGAGTCATTATACTTATCGCCAGATATTGGGCGAGGTGGAAGCTTTTAGCTCTTACTAATTGTATAGAAATTTATATTCCCCATCTTTGCTCCCATCCCGACTTTCCTCCTGTAGAGCAATTAGAACCAGCAGAGGCTATGCACCAAATTATGTATTGAATTCACCCAGGAAAACGTGGAGGCTGTGTAGTTTTGTCTCTTTCCAGCATGTTTAATGGTCTATAGGTTTGCCCGGGTGATATGAGCTGCGCTACTGGGGGAACAAGGAGCATTCGTGGAATATTGATTTTTGTGTGGTATTGATTAATATAGAAAGTATGGTACGGAAATAATGCGCAGATGCTCCCGGTGGGCCGGATGTTGCTGGATGGAAGACCTATGAAAGATAGGAGAAATTTTAAATTGATGTAAGAAAAAAAGTTAGGAGGGTTTATGTCATGAGGGCATGGATACTTGAAGAGCAGGCCAAAATTGAGACAAGGCCGTTGAAACTGGAGGAAGTTCCTTTGCCCCACACAGGAGATGATCAAGTTCGGATAAAGGTCCTCGTTTGCGGGGTCTGCAGGACAGATATCCATATCGCCGAGGGAGACCTTCCTCTGAAAAAATCGCCTGTTGTTCTCGGGCATGAGATCGTGGGTGTGGTGGATGAGGTCGGAAAAAACGTAAAACGGTTCAGCATCGGGGACAGGGCCGGCGTTTATTGGCTTTATAGTTCCTGCAAAAAGTGCAAATATTGTCTGTCACAAAGGGAAAACTATTGTCCGTATTTCAAGGCTACAGGATGGGACGAAGATGGCGGATACGCAGAATACATTAGTGTTTCTGAGGATTATGTATTGCCGTTAAATCATGTTCAGTTGGAGCCTGACGAGATTGCACCGCTCATGTGCCCCGGGATAGCTGGATACGCGGCATTTAAACTCACAGAGGCCCAAAAAGGGTACAAATTGGGGCTTTATGGCTTTGGCCCTACGGCCTATTTTGTTTTAAAGGTAGCGGAATTTATGGGCATAGAAACATATGTGAGCACCAGATCTTTAAAGAATATCGAAGGAGCGAAAAGAGAAGGTGCAAACTGGGCTGCGGACTCCTCAAAAGAGAAGATGCCGTGCAAATTAGACGCAGCAATTATTTTTCCTCCTGCCGGAAACCTGGTTGAACCCGCCCTTTCGCAATTAGAAAAAGGGGGAACCTTGGTAATGGCGCCCGTAAGCGCGTCCCCGATTGTCATTAATAATTACAGCGAAAATCTGTGGGGACATTCGATAAAGAGCCTGTATCATGTAAAAAGGGATGATGCAGAGGAATTTTTCAATATGGTTGGGAGCCTTAACTTAAACATCACTACGAGCCAGTTTCCCTTTGAAGAATTACAGGATGTTTTAATACTGGTCAAACAGGGGAAAACAGAGCAGCCCAATGCGGTAATCAAAGTTGCAGATTAATTTTTCCTTTAATGTGTAATAGCATTATTATTATCATTTGCATCCGATGAAAAAAGACAAGCTGTACCAAATACCAGACCACGTCACGGACGTCATCCTCGAAAGTATTTCCGACGGGGTGTTTACCGTGGATCACGAATGGCGAATTACCTCATTCAACCATGCTGCTGAGGAGATTACAGGAATCCCACGTGATGAGGCCATAGGAAAACACTGCCGGGAAGTTTTCCGCTCCAACATGTGTGAAACAGATTGTGCCCTTCGCCGCACAATGAATGAGGGGAAACCCTTTGTCGATACATCCACTTATATAGTGAATAGCGAAAAACGACGCATTCCGGTTGCGGTCTCTACTTCGCTGCTCAAGGATGAAAACGGCATTGTGTTGGGCGGCGTTGAAACGTTCCGTGACATGAGCCTGGTGGAGGAACTGCGCAAGAAACTGGATGCCCGTTATCAGGTAGGCGATATGGTCAGCCGCAGCCCGTCCATGCACAGGATATTTACGATCCTGCCTCAGGTGGCGGAGAGCGACAGCACGGTATTGATACAGGGAGAGACAGGGACCGGCAAGGAGCTATTGTCCCGGGCTATTCATGAGTTAAGTCCCAGGCGGGGCAAGCCTTTTATCACGATTAATTGCGGAGCCTTTCCGGATACTTTGCTGGAATCGGAGCTTTTTGGATACAAGGCAGGGGCCTTTACCAACGCTACCAAAGACAAACCAGGGCATTTTGCTGTTGCCGAAGGTGGCACAATTTTATTAGATGAAATTGGGGACCTCAGCGCTGCGTTTCAGGTGCGGCTTCTCAGGGTCCTGCAGGATCGGACGTTCCAGCCACTTGGAGGCACAAAACCTGTCAAAGCTGATGTGCGTGTAATTGTGGCTTCAAACAAAGACCTCAGCAAGCTGGTAAAGAGCGAAACTTTTCGGCAGGATCTTTTTTATCGCATTAATGTGGTCAGGTTGGATTTACCTCCCCTGCGCGATAGAAAAGAAGATATCCCTATGCTCGTTAAGCATTTTATTTCGAGGCTGAACCGCTTGCGTGGCAGGTCTGTTACAGGAATAAGCCAGAAGGGACTTGCACTACTCTTGTCGCACGATTATCCGGGCAATATCCGTGAACTGGAAAACATTGTTGAGCACGCCTTTGTGCTTTGCCCCAATGGGCAGATTGAGTCCCATTGTCTGCCGGATAATCTCAGGGTTCTGCTCCGTGGTCCAACCACGCATGCCAAAATTGATGCAGCATTGCAGTCAGTAGAAGTTCAGGTGATCATGGATGCGCTTAAACGCAACAAATACAATCGCCTGGCAACGGCCCGTGACCTTGGCATACATAAAAGCACGCTGTTTAGAAAAATTAAGATATTAGGCATCGAGCTTCCAAAACTCGATGGACGTACTCAACAAAAGCGAGCCCGTTAGAGTCGCATTATTACTACTCTAATATCCCCTATCATTGCATAAACGCTACTCAATCAACGAATTCCATATTCTCCTTGCAATCCCTGTTTGCTATGTAAGTCTTTAACAATACAGTATTTCTTGTCATAGCGAAGTCTTTTTCTCAGTTGTGGCACACAATTTGCTGTGAATTTGCTGTAGTCCAGGTTAGGCGCATGGAGATATAGGCAATGAAATTGGCTTTGACAGTCTGTGAAAATCGAATTTCTCCGCTCTTTGATTGTGCACGCATGTTGCTTATCGTGGATATTGTTGACCGCACGTCAACCGGCAGGCATTTTGAGGTTTTGCATTATGAGTCGCCTTTTTCCAGAGCCGCAAAGTTGTCTGATCTGGGTGTAAAGGTTTTGATTTGTGGCGCTGTCTCAGATCAATTTGCAAACATAATCGAGACATATGGTATCAAGATTGTCCCCTTTGTCGCTGGGGCAGTTGACGATGTAATTGATGCCTATTTAACCGGCGGACTTTATAATGCCAAGTTCCGAATGCCTGGATGCTGAACAGGGCGCGACAGTGGCTATTGAGAGGAAAACTGATCGATGGGAGATTATAAATATCTCTTCGGGCCGGTGCCTTCCCGGCGGTTCGGGCGGTCGCTGGGTGTGGATCTGACTTCATACAAGACATGTAGTTTGGATTGTGTGTTCTGCCAGTTGGGTCGGACCACAAATAAGACGGTCACCAGAGAAGAATATATCCCCACGGATGCAGTGATTGCAGAAATTACAGAATGGTTGAGAACAGACGGCAAGGCTGACTACATTACCCTTTCCGGTTCCGGCGAGCCAACGCTTCATTTGCGTTTCGGGGAAGTGCTTGAGTTCATTCGCTCAAAAAGCGCAATTCCTGCCGTGCTCCTGACTAACGCTACGATGCTGTACCTTCAGGAAGTACGGGATGCGGCTGCCTGTGCCAACGTAGTAAAGGTCTCTCTGAGTGCCTGGGACCACGTGTCCTACAGGTGGGTGAACCGGCCTCATTCTCGACTGCGGTTTGAAGAACTGGTTAAAGGACAGAGGACTTTTCGCAAGCAATTCAGGGGCGAGCTGTGGATGGAGGTCTTTATTGTGGCGGGCATGAACAGCACGCCTGCCGATGTCGGCCGGATCGCCGCCCTGGCAGAGGAAATAGAACCGGATCGCATTCAGCTCAATACCGTTGTACGGCCGCCCGCAGAGGAATTTGCTGAGGCCCTTTCCGGAGAACGTCTTTCCTCTCTGTGTCATCTTTTTCGCCCCACGGCGGAAGTCATTGCCGAGTTCAGCACCGAAAAGGATATTTCGTTACAGGCGAATAAGGAAACAGTTCTTGCTATGTTGCGACGCCGACCATGTACAGCGAATCAAATTGCAGATGTATTTGATATGCATCTAAATGAAGTCTCGAAGTATCTCGGAAATCTTATGCGGACAGGTCAAATCCATGCGGAACGTAAGAACATGACGGTATACTACGCAGCCGAAAATAAGAAGGACAAAAGCTATGCCCACGTATGAATATGAGTGCAAACAGTTCAACCCCCCAGGACGTGTCCCGCGTGCGGCGGTATCGTACAGCGGCTTATCAGTGCGGGCACAGGTATCATTTTCAAGGGCCACGGTTTTTATGCAACGGATTATGCAGACGGTTCCGCCGGCTCAGGATGCTGGACCAGGCATGCTGCAAGAGGGGGAGATGGAGCAATTGTTTTAAAAAATAAATAACGTTAAATAGGAGATAAGGAATATGAAAATTGCAGTCACATCTACAGGACCCACACTTGATGATACAGTGGAGGAACGTTTCGGACGGTGTCCTTACTTCTTGATTATCGATCCGGATACACTGGAATTTGAACCATTTGAAAACCCGAATATCGCTTTAGGCGGAGGGGCAGGCATTCAATCTGCCCAGCTCATGGCGAATAAAGGTGTATCGGTCGTGTTGACTGGAAATTGTGGCCCCAACGCCTTTCAAACTTTTGGTGCGGCCGGCGTACAGGTAATAACCGGAGTGAGCGGCCAGGTGCGTCAAGCTATTGAACAATATAAATCCGGCGCGGTGTCCAGTACCGCCGGCCCCAATGTGCAAAGCCATTTCGGTATGGGTATGGGTGGCGGTATGGGCCGCGGACGTGGCATGGGGATGAGTCGGGGCAGGGGTATGGGAGGCGAAATGAGCGCCTCATCAGCACGGGGTGGTTCAAGCCAGCCCAAATCCGTCCCATTATCAAAGGAGGAAGAGTTGAAGAAACTGAAAGATCAGGCAAATGAATTACACAAGCAGATTGAAGCCATTGAAACAAGCATGAATGCCTTAGAAAAAAAATAGGAGCCGTTTTTTCAAAAGAAAAAACCTAAACGCTCTAATACAGAAATCGTCAAATAGTTAAGTGGTTGAATCGTTGAGGTGAAAGATAAGCATGTTAAATCAGGATCATCCGGCAAACGAGTACTGCGAAACTGTTCAGATATGAAGTTGGCAGATGGGAAGGTTGAAGCAGTCTTTTCTTCGATTCCGAGCTTCTCGGCATGGTGATTTCAGGCAGTTATGGGCGGGTGAAGCCTCCCCCCTCCACTGTTCCCCTCGACTTCGCTCGGGGCCAGGGGGTCCCCCATCCCATAACAGCTTGAAATCACGAAGGCCTTCCAGCAGTCACTACAAAAAGACCGCTTCAACCCCGCCTGCCGTCCGGCGGGCAGGCTTCAACCTCGCAATCATGTGTTGCCTTGAGGCGTACTCATTAACCGGATGAATCATGAATTCAAATAATAATAGCCGCTTAACAACTCAACTACTTAACGAGGTCTGAATGAACAATTATGGAGTAAAAATTGGAGGTTAATGACTTATGGCAAAGAAAAATATGAGCCGGGAGGATCAGCATAAACAGCAGGATGTAGAGATAAAGGAAACACTACGCCAAATAAAGAACAAGATCCTGGTCATGAGCGGCAAAGGGGGCGTTGGCAAAAGCAGCATAGCAGCTTATCTCTCGGTAGCCTTAGCGAAGAGAGGTTACAGGGTAGGGCTCATGGATGTGGATCTGCATGGTCCAAGTATACCTCGGATGCTTGGTCTGGAAGGAAGCCTTGGACCAGGTTCCGGGGAGGGAAAGCCCCACCCTATCAGGTACATTCCAAATATGGAAGTGATTTCCATTGAACCGCTCATGGGAGAAAATAAGGATGCAGCGACGATCTGGAGAGGACCGCTTAAGATCGGTGTTATCAGACAGTTCATTGCGGATATCGAATGGATGGATCTCGATTATATGATTATCGACTCACCTCCCGGCACGGGCGATGAGCCCCTGACCATTGCACAGACCATACCCGATGCAAAGGCTTTGATTGTTACCACACCCCAAGAGATTTCATTAGCTGATGTCAGAAAATCCATAAATTTTTGCCGTCAGGTCAATATGGTGATCTTAGGCATTGTTGAGAATATGAGCGGCCTCAAATGTCCTTATTGCGGAGAAATGATTGATATATTCAAGACCCGTGGCGGCATGCTCACTGCAAAAAAAGAGGGCCTGAGACTTTTGGGAACTCTGCCCTTTGAACCAGATGTTGTATCTAATGGTGATACAGGGAGTATGAGTCTCTTGGACGACAATAAGCTCTTGCTCACCCAGGAATTCAATAAAATAGTGGATGAAATTGTGAAATTGACAGGGACCGGGGCAGAGCCTGTCCCTGAGCCAAAAGAGAAATCTCCGGGCAGAAAAAAGCGATCAGCAGATACAAAAGTGCTTGTGGTTCCTGTGTCCGGGGGAAAGCTTTCAGCTCATTTTGGCCACTGTGAACAATTCGCATTTATCGAGACTCAAAACGGAAAGATAATGGAGACGGAAATGCTCAACCCGCCAGCACATGAGCCCGGAGCGCTGCCCCAGTGGCTTTATGAGCAAGGTGCTGATGTAGCCATCGTGGGTGGAATGGGAGAAAGCGCACAGCAACTCCTGAGGGAAAAGGGGATTGAAGTAATTATCGGCGCCCCAATGGATTCCCCGGAGTCCCTGGCAAACCAGTATTTTTCTAATACCCTGGTTACGGGCGCCAACGTCTGTGATCATTAAATCGATAACAAGACGTAACAACGAATTGCGGAGGTGAACTGGAGGAAAAGGTGATGAGTCAGAATTTTGATGATTTTGTTGAAGGTTTACAGAATCAAATTTATAAGGAGACGAGAGCAGCCTATGGCGATGTCGCCTTCCAAAGGTGGCTTAAACTATTGTATATGGGTGCTATGGATAATCCCGACGGACATGGGCGCATCACAGGCTCATGCGGTGATACTGTGCAAATTTTTTTGAAATTTGAAAATGATAAAGTCAAAAAGGCGTCATTTGAAACGGATGGTTGTATGTCAAGTACAGTGTGCGGCTCATTTGCTGCAGAGTTGTCCCTTGGAAAGAGTCCTGACGAGATTTTGGATATCACCGGAGAGGCTGTCCTAAAAAAAGTAGGGGGTTTGCCTGAAGAGGATAAACACTGTGCCTTTTTATCTGTGGAGGTCCTTCAGGAGGCCCTCAATGATTATATGATCAAGCAAAAGAGCAAAAAAAAGGTAAAACGATTCTGATGCGTAAAGATTCTGCATGGAAATCGAAAGAAGCCGATTGTATTTCTGAATTCAATTTAGATGCTTATAAATGACAAGGAGAAAATAATGATTATCAGTATAGCAAGTGGAAAAGGGGGTACAGGAAAGACAACTGTGGCCACTAATCTGGCCGTTTCTCTTGAATGCGATGTCCAGGTTCTGGACTGTGATGTTGAAGAACCTAACGCTCACCTCTTTATCCGACCCACCATTGAAGAGGTTAAGACGATCACCACCCCTGTTCCCGAGGTGGATATGGACAAATGCACCCTTTGCGGGAAATGTGCGGAAATATGCCAGTTCAAGGCCATTATCGTCATCGGTGAGACGGTGCTGCCGTTCCATGAACTGTGTCACAGTTGCGGCGGGTGCATGGAGGTTTGCCCCGAAAAGGCCATAACGGAAACAGGCCGGGAATTAGGCATAATCGAGAGAGGAAACAAAAACGGGCTGGAGTTTGTACATGGGAAATTAAGGATTGGTGAGGCCATGTCCCCCCCTCTGATAAAAAAAGTGCGCGAATATACCCGGCCTGGCATATTGACCATCATTGATGCCCCTCCGGGCACCTCTTGCCCTGTGATTGCTTCCATGACGGGTGCGGATTTTGTTATGTTAGTCACGGAACCTACGCCGTTCGGCCTGTATGATCTCAAGCTTGCTGTCGGGGCCGTCAAGATCTTAGGGATCCCGTGCGGTCTGGTCATCAACCGCTCAGACATGGGGGATGATCAGGTAAGGGTCTATGCTGAACAGGAAGATCTGCCCATTTTGATGGAAATCCCTTTTGACCGGCAGATTGCGGAGGCTTACTCAAGGGGTGATATGGTCGTGGATGTGATGCCTGAATGGAAAGAAAGATTTAAAACATTGTACCATGATATCAGAGAGATCCTTTCCTCAAACAATTAAAGGAGCGTATAAGCATGCCTATTTATGAGTTTAAATGTAAAAACTGCGGCAATATTTTCGAGTATTTATGCCTTAAGAGCAGTGACAAAGACAATGCGTCCTGTCCTTCGTGCGGGCGCAAGGAGACCGACGTATTGCTATCCGCGTTTTCCTCCCTGAGTTCAAGCAATAGCCAGGGAGGAGGGGCGAGATTATCATCTTCGTCTTGTTCACCTTCAGGCGGTTTTTCATGAGCCTGATCATGGCAGCCGTGCGCTGCATTGATAAAAATTTTTAATAACTTAGAATAGGAGGAAAACAGATGGTTAGAGAAGTTACGGATAAAAATTTTGCGGAAGATGTTCTAAAAGCAGAGATCCCTGTGCTGATAGATTTTTGGGCACCATGGTGCGGTCCCTGCCATATGGTCTCTCCTGTTGTTGAAAAATTATCAGATGATTATGTTGATAAACTGGGGTTTTACAAAATGAACGTCGATGAAGCACCAATAACCGCACAAAATTACGGCATCATGAGCATACCCACATTGATGCTTTTTAAAAACGGGCAAAGAGTAGACCAAATTATCGGGGCCGTGCCTGAGTCATCCATAAAAACAATGATAAGCGCTGTTCTCTGATAAATTTCTTGGGCAAACAAATGAAGCTCCCCGCCGCAAGCGGCGGGGTATCAAAGGGGATTATATCAATTATATCCCCTCACCCTAACCCTCTCCCCAGGGAGAGGGAACTAGTGGAAACCCCACCGCAAGCGGATGGGGTATTAAAAACCATAATAAAATTCAAGGAAAACCGTTATGAAGGAAATAGTTATCATAAGTGGCAAGGGTGGGACCGGGAAGACCAGTATTATTGCAGCATTTGCCTCATTGGTTAAAAACAAGGTTCTTTGTGATGCAGATGTGGACGCGGCCGATCTTCATTTGATTATGGACCCTGAGATCACGGAACGCCATGATTTTGAATCCGGGCGTACGGCGATCATTAATCAGGACAAATGTACCGAGTGCGGACTGTGCCGGGATTTGTGCAGATGGAATGCCATTAGCGAGGACTTTGTGGTGGACTCCATTGAATGTGAGGGCTGTGGTGTCTGTTATTATTTCTGCCCTGAAGAAGCCATCGACTTTCCCCTGAATACCTGCGGCGAGTGGTATCTTTCCGAGACCCGTTTCGGCCCCATGGCCCATGCCCGGCTTGGCATTGCGGAAGAAAATTCAGGAAAACTGGTGAGCCTTATCCGGCAGGAAGGTAAAAAGCTTGCTGAAGAAAAAAATCTGAGTTTGCTTCTTACGGATGGACCTCCGGGCATAGGCTGCCCGGTTATTGCATCCCTCGGAGGGGCTGCGTCAGTGCTCATCGTGTCAGAGCCCACGGTTTCGGGCAGGCATGACATGGAGCGTGTAGCCGAACTGGCAGCCTTTTTCAAGATTCCTGCGAAGGTCTGTGTCAATAAGTTTGATCTCAACCCCGGTGAAGGAGAAGCCATTGAGGCCTTTGCAAGAGAAAGAAACGTAGGTGTGATAGGAAGGGTCCCTTTTGATCCTGCCTTCACTAAGGCGATGGTTCAGGGCAAGACCATTGTGGAATTTGACAGCCAGTCTGAAGGTTGTGTGGCGGTCAAAACTATATGGGAAAATCTGGCACAAAGTCTTGAGATATGAAGTGATTGAGATCTTCCCTGTTAAATCAGAATTAAAAGGAGGTAAATAAAATGCCAAGAGGAGACGGAACAGGACCAGGAGGCCAGGGACCTGGAACAGGTAGAGGTATGGGTCAAGGCGGCGGTGGACGAGGTCAAGGCGGTGGTGGTAGGGGCCGGGGAGGTGGTATTGCGGCAGGCCCGGGCGGTTATTGTGTCTGCCCCAACTGTGGTGAAAGAGCAACCCATAAGTTGGGGAGCCCATGTTATGAGCAGCAATGCCCAAAATGTGGTACCGCCATGACGCGGGAATAGTAAACAGGTAATTCGGAAATACCTCGTCGATAGGTATGTGCGAGATAAGGCTTAACTGATGGTAATGTTATTAGGGGTCTTCAAACAGGCACTGATGATCACCGTCTTTGTGTTTGTGATGATGCTTCTGGTCGATTTTATCGATATGGCCAGTAAGGGACGTATGTCGGGCATCATCAAAGGAGGACAGTGGAGACAATATACATTGGCGTCTTTTTTGGGTTCTACCCCTGGTTGTCTCGGCGCTTTCATGAATGTCAGCCTTTATGTCCATGGCATGATCAGTTTTGGCGCTATCGTGGGTGGAATGATAGCCACTTCGGGAGATGAGGCGTTTGTGATGCTTGCCCAGTTCCCGGGTACAGCATTAGCCCTTTTCGTTCTGCTATTCGTGTTCGGGATAGTCTTTGCATGGATAAGCGATAGAATGATCCAAATGACAGGTATTACCCCTTGCGAATCATGCTTTGATGCCGTTTGTGAAGAATGTCTGCCCGGTACGGGTATTCAGGAAAAAATTAGTGACATCTTTAGACCCGCGAATCTCATTGAAAATTATAAGTCACTTTCCTTCACCCGGTTCCTTCTCCTTATGCTTATAGTCTCTTTCCTGGTTTTAATTACAACAGGAACTCTCGGCCCACTTACCTGGGACTGGAAACGCATTACATTTATATCCCTTTCACTGGGCACGTTGTGCATTATAACAATTTGCTCCGAACACTATCTTGAGTCCCATATCTGGGACCACATAATAAAGAAGCACCTTTTTCGTGTCTTTTTGTGGAGTTTTGGAGCCCTTCTTTTTGTACACTGGGGCCTGGCCTTTTGGAATCTGGATGCCTTTATCCATGACCATATGCTGTGGGTATTGCTCATCGGAGCCCTAATAGGAATCATTCCGGAATCAGGACCGCATCTTATATTTGTGATGATGTATGCACAGGGGCTGATACCCTTTTCCGTATTATTCACCACATCGTTTGTACAGGACGGGCACGGCATGCTGCCCCTTCTTTCATACAGCCTCAAGGATTCCGTACTGATTAAAATATTCAATCTTGTTTTCGGACTTGCCGTTGGGGCAACATTTTTTTCTTTAGGTTTATGAGGAAAGAAAATGTGTTTGTTAGAAAATCAAAAGAGCTGATAGAGCAAAATTTACCGGTTTTATAATCTAATACAGCGTTTTATTAAAAACTTGTCATTGCGAGCGTTAGCGAAGCAATCTTGTATCCTAAATTGAAAGTTTTGTTGAGATTGCTTCGTCGCTTCGCTCCTCGCAATGACTTTGTAGAGATTTTCATGAAACGCAATACCAGTTGTTTTTTAATGGTTTTTTAAAGGGACTTTGGAAGATGAAAACATATCTTGATTGCTTCCCCTGTTTCTTGGAACAAGCGCTCCGAGCGGCGAGAATAGCAACAGATGATGAAAAGAAGATAAAAAAGGTGTTAGATGAAGTGGGGATGATGCTGAGGAATATCCCCCTTGAAAGCACCCCCCCTGAAAGCGGGAAAATGATCTATAATAAAGTTAGTGAGATTACGGGAAATTTAGATCCTTATAGAGAAATAAAAACCGAAAGCACCAAAAAGGCCCTGTCATTGTATCCCTCTTTGAAAAGCCATGTCGAAAAATCAAATGATAGGCTCCTGACGGCAATTAGAATCGCGATTGCCGGAAACGTCATAGACTTTGGTCCGAATTTGGGATTTGATCTGGAAGATGAGATAGAGGAGGTTCTTGATAAGGATTTTGCCATATGCGACTACGGTTCATTCAAAGACAGGTTTAATGAAGCCCATGAGATCTTGTATATTGGAGATAATGCCGGAGAATGTGTCTTTGACAGAGTCTTAATAGAGGAAATGAAGAAACCGGTGATATATGTTGTAAGGGATGTGCCGATTATAAATGATGCCACATATGAGGACGCTGTACAGGCAGGTATCGATCAAGTTGCGACTATATTATCCTCCGGCACCGATGCACCTGGAACTATTTTAAAAACATGCAGTGCGGAATTTAAAAAAATCTACGATAGTTCAGAGTTCATAATAAGCAAAGGCCAGGGGAATTATGAGGCGCTTTCCAATGAAAGATGTCCGATATTTTTTCTGTTAAAGATAAAGTGCAGGGTCATTGCCGATGATATTGGTGTTGGTGAAGGTGAAATTATATTGAAAGGAACAGAGTAACGGCTCAATATTTCGGGGTATAATTTTTACCACGAAGGACACGAAGAACACGAAGAGACAGAGTAAAAAAATATCCAATTTCCAATTATCAATATCCAATTTCCAATGAAAAACACTTAAAACTTGGACCTGCCTGCAGTACGGCAGGCGGGCCTTTTTCGAGCCCATGGTCAATGCCCAGCCTCCGGCCCATAGGGCTTACGCCCCGGTGGAGGGGCGTATTGCTGGCATTGGGTGAATTTGTGATGCGGCTTTTAAAAAAGAGATCCCCATGTCCCGGTCCTGTTTTCAAAGAGCTTAACTATTACCTGTTAACGAAAAAAGTGCGCGCGAAATAAAACACGGAAAAACATTTATCAAAAAGGAGGTCTATCATGGAAAGGATGCTTAATGGATTTACCTTAGGTAATCTGGAGCTTGTGAACAGGTTTGTGTTTCCCCCGATTAAGCTCGGGTGCGGCAATCCCGATGGAACTGTGACAGACCGCCAGTTGAATTTCTATAAACAGATTGCGAGGAGCGGTCCGGGATTGGTTATTATTGAGCCTGTTTCGGTTACTGCTGATGGCAGGGAACACCCTAAACAACCCTGCGTCCATCTCGCGGAGAGCGCCGCAGAACTCAAGAAGATTGCTGATGTTATGCATAGCGAAAATCGTTTTGCGTGTCTTCACCTGAACCATGGCGGTGCAGCAGCCAACCCTAAAGTCATCGGGGGGAAACCGAAGGCCCCTTCAACAATTACTTGCCCGACCACGGGCCAGGAGTCGGATAGTTTGACTGGAGAAAAAATCGAGGAAATCCTTGCCGGTTATAGGTCTGCGGCACAAAAGGCGAAGGAAGCGGGATTCGATATTATAGAAATCCAGGGGGGCCATGGCTACCTTATCTCGCAATTCCTGAACGGGAAGCTTAACAAGAGGGAAGATCGCTTCGGAGAGGATCAGTTGCTCTTTGCAAGGAAGGCCATTGCACGAGTCAAAGAAGGAGCCCCGGACATGCCTCTTATTCTGAGGATTTCGGGCAATGAGATGTCCCCTGAGTTTGGCATCAGCCAGGAAGACCTTCTGCCTCTCCTGAAATTGGCGGAAGAAAGCGAAATCAGCGCCATACACGTAGGCATGGGAAACTCCTGTTTCAGTCCCCCGTGGTATTTTCATCATACCAGTCTACCGGATAAGCCCCAGATGGATGCCTTAGCCTGGGTGCGTGAACACACCACTCTTCCTATGATTGTTGCAGGCAGGATGGGGAGGAAGGACAAGGTTATCAAGGTCCTGGATGATGGATTAGCCGATCTTGTGGCCCTTGGGAGACCTCTTATTGCAGATCCCGATTTGATAGAGAAATGGCAAAAGGGGAAAGACGAGGAGGTTATGTATTGCGGCTATTGCCTCCAGGGATGCCTCCATCGCATGAAAAGCGGCGAATCCCTGGGCTGCAATTTAAATCCGGCCGTTGGTCTGCCTGAGCTGGTGCCCACGTCCAACCCAATAAAGGTTCTGATCGCAGGAGGAGGCCCCGCCGGAATGAGTACAGCCCTGTACATGACCAGACGTGGTCACACCGTTACATTAGCCGAAAAAACGGATAATCTGGGAGGACAATTCGCCGTCGCATGGCAGGCCCCAGGCAAGGAAAAAATGAAACAGGGGCTGGAAACTATTGAACGCTCTGTGAAGACGAGTGGCGCTTCTATCCTTATGAACAGGGCCGTGGACTCGGCCCTTGTTAGGGAGATTCAGCCCGATCTTTTGGTGTGGGCTACCGGGGCGGTTCAGAATATCCCTGAGATCAAGGGTCTTGACGATCAGTATGTTATGACATCCATAGAGTATTTCCAGGGGGAAAAGAAGGTAAAAGGACCGAGGATCCTGGTCATCGGGGCTGGCAGGGCTGGGATTGAGATCGCTGAGAAGTCAGGCAAGGAGGGTTATGAAGTAATCGCCACAAAGCGAACCGATCCCATAGGGAGCATGATGGAAATGATTACAAAAAAACTGGCTTTAATGAGGATTGATCAGATGGACAAGGTGAACCTGATGCCACATACAACGCTTAAGGAGTTCAAGGCTGAGAGCGTTGAGGTGGAAAAGGATGGGGAGAGACTGTCTTTGGAACCATTTCAGACCGTTATCCTGGCTTCCGGTATGCGATCGGCCACGGGACCCGATGAAGAGCTCGTAAACGCCGTTCCCAAGACGGAAATCATCGGAGACGCTATGGAGGTCAAGGATATTTTTAGCGCTGTCCATGCAGGCTATAATCTTGCGCTTAAATACTGAAAACCGGGCCGAAGTTGAGATCCGGGTAAAACAGAGGCCGAATTGCAAAGGAGGTTGCTGATGGAACAAATATCATTTTCAGATATTGCCATTGTATCTTGCGGTACGTTGAGTCTGGAATTGAACCATTTGAAAAAAGAAGGGTTTTTAGATACAGATCATTTTTTTTTTACTACGCCGGGACTCCATGAGGATGTCCGTGAATTAGAACGTCAACTTATTGAAAGGATCAATAAGGCCAAGGAAAAGGCGGACAAGGTCGAAAAGGCGGACAAGGTCCTTGTGGTGTATGGAGGAAAATTCTGTTACGTGAATGCAGATGAACCCTTGCGCACCATGAGAACAATTATTGAAGAGCAGGGACCGGGTGTAGCGAGAATTGAGGCCACCCATTGTATGGACATGATTGCCGGCGAAGAGGAGCGGGAAAGGATTGCCCAGGAAGTCGCCGGCGGGGAAAAGGTGGATGGGACAAGGGCCTTGCCAATGAGAACTTCCCCAGACATACCGGAGGGGCGATAGTTCCTGATGGTATCGGTTATGTTGACCAGTATATGAATGAACACCCGGAAGAATTCCTTGAATACTCGGATTGGATGGGAATTCCCATACAGGGGTACGCAGTTACCCTTGACCGTTTTAAATCGCTTTTGTCGGAGCAAGCAAGAAAACTCCTCGAAAGGCGAACTTAAGTAAAAAAGCAAAAGACTTCAAGAGAAAAATATCTATCTTTTATGTACCCGCAGAAGAGGGATAAGGGTAATGCGCCTAATCAGGTTGATTCATGGACCAGATTTCAAGACAAACGGAAGAGGCTGAACAGAAAGTCAGAATCCTCTATGAAATTACGAGGTTTGTCTCATCCTTTCTTTACGTGCAGCATGTCCTTGATGCCATTGTTGACTTGCTGGTAAAAGAATTTAATTTAGATGCATGTTCAATTCGCCTGCTGGACAGTGAAGGCAAACTGAGGATAAAGAGCCATAAAGGATTGAGCAAGGCATTTTTGGAAAAAGCGACAAGAAAACCTACTATTGACAGCTATTCAGGGGACTGTTTCCTCACAGGCAGAATAGTAATTGTTTCAGATGCTGACAGGATTGATAAACCTATCTCAACGAATTTAATGGTTGCCGAAGAGATCAAATCGTTTGCGGTCTCGCCAATAAAAGCAGAAGGAGAAACTATTGGTGTGGTGTCCTTTTGCTCTAAAAAAAAGAATCATTTCCATGAACGCTTTAATGACGTGATATACGCGATCTCTAACCAGATCGGCGTTCTCATCAAAATCACCCAGCTATACGAGGAGATCTACCAGCTCAATCAAAAGCTTGAAGAGAAAGTAAAAGAGCGAACCGCGGAACTTGAAGAAAAGACCAAGCAGTTAGTAGCCGCTGAAAGACTCGCGACATTGGGGGAAATGTCAAAAAAGATAGCCCATGAGCTTAGAAATCCCCTTGCAGTGGTCGGTGGTCTGGCGCGGAGGATGAAACAAAATCCGGCAAATAATGAGCGTGACAAAGAATATCTCAAAATAATGGTTGAAGAGATTATGAACCTGGAAGACAAGGTCTCAAAAATCGTAAAAATCGTCGATGAAAATAATAATTCTTAGCATAATTACACATGTTTAAAGTTCAGGGTTCAAGGTTCAAGGTTCAATAATCAGTAATATCGGGTTGGAATGTCTATGCAGCCAAAAAAGGAATTTGCCTTAGTGGATTATGAAATATGTAATCCAAGTATGTGTAACCCTGATGAGGGTATTTGCGTAGCAACAAAGGCATGTGAACACAAAGTTATCAAACAGATAGACGGGGTTTTTGAACCTCCAATTGTATTTCAAGATATGTGCATGGGATGCTGGGATTGTATTGAAGCCTGCCTATTAGAGGCTATTCAAATGAAGCATATTAATTAGGAACCTTAGATGCCAAGGAAAAGTTCCTATAGGAAGAGAGGGCTCTGGGTTTGAAGATTAATATGATCGGAAAAGATGTCAGACTGCCTGAGACTTTGAGCGGAACTGTCACAATATGAGAAATAGAAGTAATCGTGATGGAGAGTAATGATAAGGACTATTAGGAAAATCGTGAAAGATGATACGGAGGTATTATGAGCAGCTATAAGGTAACTTTTTTGCCGGAAGGAGAAACTGTCGAGGTTGAGAGTGGCGTCACCATTATGGAAGCGGCGGAAAAGGCGGAGGTTTATATTAACAGTCTCTGTGGGGGTGAAGGGGTATGCGGCAGGTGTCGTGTCCAGGTTATCGATAGGAAAATGGAGTAAGTGATTAATATTGAAGCACTAATAATAGTGAGTAAAAGTGAATTATAAAAGCAATAAATATCAAGATATTATTGAAGACTTAAGAAAACAGGGATATTCAGAAAGAGTTATCGAAAATTGGTTGAACCCAAAAAATCTTGGGATAATAAACAGTAAGCTATGTGATGGCTACTCTGGCTGGAATAAGTGTCCTTATGGAGATTCAATGGCAATCTGTTTAAAAGTAGACGGTGATCTAATTCGAGAGGCTACCTTTCTGAGCGATATTTGCATTGGATCTATATCTGCAGCAAGCTTTCTCACAGAAAAAGTGAAATATCTGACAATAGCGGAGGCGGCAAAAATCTCCTCTGAGGAAATAATCGATGAACTTGGGGGCTTACCAGAACAATTTATCCATTGTGCTACTTTAGCAAGAGATACCTTAATTAAAGCTATTATGAATTATCATCAAAGTGGATTTAAAGAATCACCTTGGAAAAAGATGTATAGGAGTTAAAATAAGGTTTTTTCTGAGACGGCTGACGGATCTTGGCATGGATAATGGTTTGTGGCTTCGGTTTGAACCCCTGAACCATGAACTTTGAACTCGACAAATTGGGTAGTTACAATAATTTTTAATAACAGCTTAAATGTTAAAATGTCTATGAAGCCTAAAAGGAAATATAGAGATAAGAAAACAGGTCATAACGCCGGTCCAGTCTCAATAACGGCTTTTTCTCAAAAGCAGACTAAGAACTTAGGATTTTTAAGGAGGTTCTTGGACTGGATAGCCAGAGGGGCATATAAATCGAACATAGGTGGAACATCCTGCCCGAGCTGACGAATCAGACATTAGCAACCCCCCAGGTGGGAAGGGCGCTGTTTTTTGGAAGAAGTGTAAAGGAGGATTAATATGCCGATTTATGAGTATCGATGCAAGGTATGTGGGGCTACATCCGAATATCTAATCGGTATGGGAAAGGATGAAAATATCACTTGCAAAGAGTGCGGAAGCACTGAGATGGAGAGAATATTATCCGTTGCTTCCTTTATGGGCGGAATGTCGGAGCATGCTCCGGGCAGGACTTGCTGTGGTCGTGAAGAGCGGTGTGAGACACCTCCATGCTCTGATGGAGGCACATGCAGACGTGAATAAGCACTCTAACAGGAGGTAAATACGGTGGTGACCAGGGACTATTACAGTACCCTCGGGCTTAGGCCCGATTCGTCGGCGAAGGAAATCAAGAAAGTCTATCGCAAACTTGCAATGCAATATCATCCTGACAGGAATGGGGGCAATCCTGAGGGCGAAGAACGCCTGAAGGAGATCAACGAGGCATATCAGATTTTAGGAAATGAGGAAAAAAGAAGGCGCTATGATCTTTTATATCGACAACCTTTCGAAAACTTCGTGTTTCGTGAAGAAGGTCTGGATGACGATTTTGTAACCGTGCTCCATAAGTTTTCTCAAATGGGTTTTAATACAAAGGGGACCGGGGGTTGCAGGAGGAGAGGCTTCGGTAAAGGTGGCTGCGGAAGATGGAGAAAGGACTTTTTATAATAGATCAGATGTAGAACGGGAAGAGAAATAAGACATAAAATGAGCCGAAAGGAAGAACTTCAAGAACTGAAAACAAAGGCCGGTGAGATTCAAGTTAGGCTTGATTTCCTGGAAATGCGAATCAAGGTGATTCAGAAGGGAGCACGTGCGATTTCCCAATGGAAGGCATTTGTTGATGCGGAAAAATGCGTGGGATGCGGGATCTGTCAGGATGTTTGTTCTGTAAGGGCAATTGCAGTCGAGGAATGTGCGCGGGTTGATGTACAAAGATGTATCGGCTGTGGCCGCTGTGTCCAGGAATGTCCTGAAGACGCGCTTTCTCTTCGGCCAGCGGTTTTCACTGCTAAATATCAGACAAGATCTTGGAGCAGGGCCAATAAATCATCCAGGAAGATAAATTATGCAATTTTGAGCCAATAGTAAAAAGGGATAATCGAATGAAAATATCGGTTTGTGGAAAAGGAGGAAGTGGAAAAAGCGTTTTAACCAGCTTGTTGGCCAATCAGGCTATATCCTATGGTCTTGGAGTTCTTGTAATAGATTCAGATGAGTCAAATTCCGGGCTTTTCAAAATGCTTGGTTTTGAAAACCCGCCTGTCCCGCTTATGGAGCTTATAGGAGGAAAGAAAAAACTAAAGGAGAAGATGAGAAATCCCAACGTTCTGGCAGAAAGCCATCTCTCCGTTAAGGATATTCCTTCTCAGCATCTAATCAGAAGAAACGGCCTTATGCTGGTTAGCATAGGAAAGATCCTCCAGGCATTTGAAGGATGCGCCTGCCCCATGGGGGTATTAAACCGGGAATTCTTAAAAAAACTCCGCCTGGGTGAAAATGAGATCGCTATTATTGATATGGAAGCGGGCGTAGAGCATTTTGGTCGAGGAATTGATGAAGGAATCGACAAGGTTCTTCTCGTAGTTGAGCCATCGTTCGAGTCCCTAACCGTGGCTGAGAAGATAAAAACACTTGCCTCTGGAATGGACAAGGCAGTCTCGGCGGTCTTAAATAAAATAGACTCAGAGAAAATTGCCTATAAGCTGGAAGGTGAACTCAGAATCAAGAATATAGAAGTCATTGGGACCATTCCAAACGACCCTTTGGTATTCGAGGCGTGTTTGGAAGGCCGAGCCATCGGCGGGGGAGAGGCCTTTCATGCAGCAGGGAAGGTACTGGATGATTTACTGCAGACCTCCTTAGGTAGTTGAATTATTGCCATTTTTTGTTTTCGTGCTATTTGCCAAAAAAATGGGCACTTGATGTGGTTGCAGCCTTTATCCCGCCAGGCGGGACTATTTTCCAACTCAACGACTCAACTATTTAACGATCTTTGGAGGAGGAGAACATGTGCTTGAGCACCGTATATATGAATTCGGGGAATGAGGAAAAGGAAATTATGAAAGATGTAGCTCGCATAGAGGCCGAGGGCAAAGGCTTTTGGCTCATCAATCTGTTCGGGGAAAGGGAGTTTATCGAGGGTAGTATTCAAACCGTCGACCTCATGGACGAACACTTTGTTATGCTCAGAAAAGGGAAGCCGAATTGATCCTCTCCTGATAACACGACTCATCCCTGTCAAAATCTTTTGGAGGCTTCCCATTGCTGGATAACAACCACAGAGTAATCAATTATTTGCGTCTTTCTGTCACTGACCGCTGCAATCTGAGATGTATCTATTGTATGCCTGAAAAGGGCATTAGATTCATGCCCCACAGTGAAATCCTCACCTATGAAGAAATGCTCTATATCGTCAGGCTCTCCATTCAAAAAGGTATTCGTAAAGTCAGACTCACTGGCGGGGAACCCCTGGTAAGAAAGGGATTCATGAGTTTTCTTGAAAGGCTTTCTAAGATAGAAGGACTGGAGGAAATCACACTGACTACCAATGGGGTGTTGCTCAAAAGTTTTGCTGCTGACATTAAAAACTGTGGCATTAGCCGGATCAATGTG
>JAFDHL010000280.1 GCA_019308785.1 Deltaproteobacteria bacterium | reverse complement strand
CGGAGGAGTTTGTCCTTTTTTGATTCGATATTCGACACAGTAAGGTGTCAAACTTTGATAACTGTAAGTGCGACTGCAAAGCTAACTTCGCCCTCTAATTACGCTTATTTTGGGGCTAGGCTAGGCCTTCGAGGTGCTTTCGATAATAAAGAAAGTTGATGCCGAATACAAATATAATAAGCCGCAGGTCCCTGCAACACCTTTTCTTGCAAACATGCCATCTCAATTGACTGCCGTTCTTCAGGTGTAAGGCCGGACAAGTCTGGTTTCTCTGCATATACGGCAAGCGAAAATAGACCCGAAAACAGAGCTGTAATTATACAAAACAAAATTCTCTTCATTCGACGTTTACCTTTAATCCTTAACGCTCAGGTTGTGCGGCAGGCAAGCAGAAGAGAAAGATTGATCGAAGAACAGACATTGAAATTACCCAATCATGAAAAACATGGTTCAGCTTGCCCGTCCGCAAAAACCTGTTAGAGGCAATATTTGGATTCTTGAATTATTTGGTATATACTCCTAAGTTATCCTTCATATATTTTCCCCATACAACGACACTTCTTAAAAGCATATCATCCCACTCTCTTAACTTATCATCTCCTACGGCGTGAAAAATATTTTTATTTTTAATATTATAAACATGGTAGTTGTTCAAAAAATCGACGGGTTTGAATTCGTCGATGCTCTCAAACTCTTCGAAGAAGATCATAAACTTGATGGCGCCAAACAGAGCGATTATAGCTGCCAAAGCCCCTTCGACAAAGTTGATTCTGATATAATGATACGGCAGGTAGTTTACACTTTTGGGTTCAACGTTTCTCAATAACGTATGCAGTATAATAAAACGATTTATCCCACCGTGAACAATATAGCCTTTAATAGGATCAAACTCGTCTTTCATTACGAATGGATAGTACAAAGCTGCCAGATGAGTTAAGACGATTTTAGCAATTACACGAAAAGGGATTGGTTGATCAAGGCCATACATTATTACGTTGCCTCGTCCAGCTTTTCTTTTTATAAAAATTATATCAGTTCCATAAACAGGTATCGCAATATCGTAAGGTAGATTGTCAAATTCTTCTAAATCGAAATTAATGCTTTTCCCTGTTTTATTTTCAAACCGTTCAATCTGTTTCTTCAGGACATTGATAGTTTGATCTTCTGGTATAACTCGATGCCCTTCCTTAGACACCTGAGGGAAGAACTTCGCTGAACCTTTCTCATCAATATGGCCTTTCAATCCTCTTTCATATTCAAGATCGATTCTCGTTTCCGCTTCGCGATATGCCAAATTTGGAGGCTGGATTTGTAATTTATCAAGGGCAGTAGCAATGAATCCATTTTTCTTTAGTTCGCTCTCCAGTGAATGTCCAAATCTATCATTATGTTCTTTACAAACGACGGGGATAGTTAACCAGCCTCCAAGAACTTGTGGTATTATATGTTCGTCTGACAAATCAGCACCCAACTCATCGATCTTGCAATAAATGCATCTGATATTCATCGTTGTGATCTCCGACGCTGATGTTTTAGTCCCCGGTTTTATCCGCCCCTCTTAATGAAGTTAATATATTCTGTGGTGTTGTCTATTTCACATACCAGATATAGGGGTATGAAAATCTGTGTGTTAATTTTGCATTAAATTCATTTCATAAATGAGTCCGAGGCGAAGCATCGGCTTCAGATGCTAACGTAGAGGTAACCGGCGTTGCGCGGCTTTATCGCGTAGCGTCCGTGTTGACCGCCGGGTTGGGCCGTATTGCCAATGGAATAGATGACAACTCACCCTCCAGCGCCATGACGTATGAGGGCACTAATGAAAGCTGCCGCAAAGAAAGCAAAAAGCCCTATTACCGAGCCCACCAGTGCCCCATGCCAGCCTTTGCGCCCACGTCGTTTCCACCAGAGATAGAAGAACAAACCGTTCCAAAACATAGAGCCAGGGCCGACTTGTGGATTTATATTTAGTCCAACAATAGCAGGAATGAAAATTGCCGCGTACGCGCCGAACAGTAGAATTCCGACAATGTAAAGCCAGAGTGCCCTAGGCTTTGAGACGACAACAGTAACCGCTTGAGCTTCGGTAGGCTTTTCAGTTTCACCTATGGGACTACCGCACTTGGCGCAAAACTTTGCGTCAGGTGATGCCAATGTGCCGCATTGTGTGCAATGCATTGTTTGATCTCCAAAAAACCAGCGTCGGTTCTTATGTCCGAGCGGCCCAACAATGTTTAGCTTGATCCGCATAAGACGCGGAACCCTGGTTTTCTGTCTGTATAAAACTCAATTGTTTCGCTGATGGCCTAAACAATATATCTATACAAATCAGAGAATCGCGTCTCTTAGGTTGTTGATACCATGCCATATGTTAACTGTTTTGCGACTCTAAAATTGAACCCCACTTGCGATTATTGGGCCATCCCCGAATTCATGTATAGCTGTATAATCTTTAAATTCCCAAGGATTTCAGTATACATAAACCATAAAAAATATTTGAAAGCATAATGCCGATTACCAGAATGGCTGTCAGTATAATTTTCCACCAGTGTCTTAATTCAGAGACCATTTTGATTTTTCAACCGGTTTTCAGCCCGCATTAGGCTACATAAACTGACATCGAGCCTCTACACCGTTAACATAAAAAAATTTATTGTATTTCTAGGAAATATCTGGAATTCCCACAAATTCCAAGTAAGCCACAAGCGACAAGTATAAACCGGCAAGCTAATATTCACATCTGCTTTTTTCTTTTGGTACCTATTCATCTGATCCCAAAAATTTATCACCATTAAAATGTATGAGGTGGTCCGGAATCTCCGAAAGCCAGACTTCAGTTTCCCAGGCTATATTGCTAAGGTGTCTCTTAAATTCACGGAAATCCGGAAAGGCGCTTATATAAATCCGGTCGGCAGGGCTGTGGCCAAGCATCTGCTCAAGTTCGTATTGACGTTTTGGGGATACGGGCCCATGTGATGTGACAGCTTCAATCAGAAAGAGCCGGTTCTTTTTCTTGTCATACAGTACAACGTCCGGCAGCTTGTCGTGCTCTGTAACAGGGATATTCAAACTTTCGAGAAGCTCCTCATCCATGTGAAGATTTTTTTGGGCTGCATCGCCGAGATATACTAACAGAGAACCAGGAGCAAATCTGGGCGCGAATTGCTCAACAACGACTACCTGGAGTTGGTTGTGCTTGCCGGGGGAAAGGAATGCTCTTTTTCCGGAAGGGAGTTTCACAGGCACCATTCTTGATTTTCTTTCTTTGCGGTATACCTCCAAAAGAGTCTTGCGAGTGCCTAATATTCGTTTGAGACTACCTTTCCATGATTTACCCCCATATCCACGAACAAGCTCTATGATTTCATTGGTGAGGGTATAATGGGTTCTCGGGCTGTTGGTAGATTAATGTAGGGTTGTCGGGATTTCTGTCAACTACTCTGGCCTGTTCAAGCTGATGGATAACCTGACGACGTACAGTTTCTCTTGTATTCTCCGCGTAGTCTTGCCCGTAAGCCTCCCTGACAAAGATAAGAATATCGTGTATTCTACACCTTACAGGCTCAGCCTTTTTCCATCGATCATCCTCTCTCAGATTCGTCAATGCAAGGAAAGTAAGGGCAGACATTTCATTCTGTTGTGCAGCAGGGAGACCTAATGCTCTCAGTATTTCCTGCGCTTCCTCGACCTTACCCACCAGATATTCCTCCAGCGAAATTCAGCAGGTTATTTCCACAGATGTTACTGAGCACTAAATTATCAATTTCTTCAAGTGTCGGCACATGGTCCAAAAGCCTGATACTATGCCCTATGTCCTCAATTACTTCAAGTGACGGCAATGGCATAGCTCGTATTTCCGTTGCACTCACCTGGGTATTGCCATTAGAAACTCGGAAATATCTATCCAGCCAAGAGCTGTTTAACAAGGCTGCCAAGCCAAATGCCTGCGTCTTGTTCAACTCGCCCATAGGCTTGTAAATGTAATTCACGTGATTTTCTAAGCCGATTAGTTTTGAACTTAGCTGACCTTTCAATAATGGAGCTGCTGTTAATCTCCTCGTCTCCTCTTTGGCACTAAACCTCCGCAAAAGGACCATGTTTTGGTCAGGCAAAAGAAGTTTTCTTTTAAATGACTCCGCATTGGCCTTTATGAATTGTGGTTTTTCCTTGCCATTCCTCGTATCAAAAAGAGGCCACTGCACTTTCATTGCTTGTACATTCTGCATCCAGATTAGCGGTACAAGGGTTCTATCGCGTTGCCTGCCATCGAGGATCAGATTTTCAGCCCTGAATGGTACAACCGGGCCTGTGGATATCTCCAGCCTATACTTATGAAGGTTTCCAGTCCATTCCTCAACCATATCAATAATTCCAATGTCCAAATCGCTTGTAGGAAGCCGAAGGATTATGTCTTTACCTGTTGAGTAGAGAACTCGGGAAATGGGTAAATCATAGTTAGCGGGTTCATCCAGGTCATCCATACCTCTGCTTAGGGAGATTTTTATCATTGACGGCTTACCCGACTTTCTCGCCTTTAGAATAATATTTTCCTGTAATACATCATCCTTGCGGAAAGCATCCTTGCGTGATTCAAAGAGATGCACCCTTTCGGGTTGCATCATATCGAAGAAACGCTGTCGAAAAAGTCTGAAATAAGGGCCTGCGGCATAACTCCGAGGGGTTATTACAATCATCACTCCTTTGTCACGCAGTAATTCAGCCGTTACACCCATAAATAAAGTGTAAATATTTGGCTGACCATGGACAAATCGAGAAGTAGAGACCGCTCTTGGATCATTTTTTCCGATTTTAAAATATGGAGGGTTCCCGATGGCCAGATCATAAGGGATGATTTCCTTTGCCCACAAACCCTGAGGAAAGCTCAGAATGAAATCTTCTTCAACGACTTGATAAGACAACTCTATGCCTTGCTCTGCCAGCCAATGCCCGGCAAGATCCAGACAATTCCTCGCTAACCCAGCCAATTGAGGATCGTCTTCATAGGCGTCTATTTCTATCTTCTCAACGGCTTTTCTTTTGGCCACCGCTTCGCAAACCGCACACGAGAGGATAGCCGTGCCTGCCCCTGCATCCAAAACTCTCAAGGTTTTTTCGTGGTAATCGGCAAGCCCTGCCATAAACCTGGCTACTGGCAAAGGCGTGAAGAACTGACCACGGGTTTTACGTGTTTTAGGAAAAGATTTTTCCAGGAACAAAGCAGACTGCAACTCACAGAATTGGGCTGGGCTCAATGCATTGGAAATCATGAATAATTCCTCAATAGCACTATAGCTTTCTGTCATTCGGATTGCAAGACAGACATGCCTTACGAGTGACTTTCACCCACTCTATATTGACGGACTCGTAAAAAGTCAGAAAGCACCCGTTTTCGTCATTCCCGCGGGACTGGATCTCTGCCTTCGCGGGAGTTACGGCCTTGGAGATTTTTTTCGCGACCATCATCATTCAATCGGTTAAAAAACAAATTTTGATTTGTAAAGATTATAGGGGAGCTGAAATTGTGTGTCAAGGAAGGAAAAATCACAATATATAGTGGTTTTATTGCCTGAGTGCCGTAAAAAAGCCCTAATTTTGGAAAAAGGGGTTGTGTTGCTTTTCGCGGCCGACTGTAGTGACTGGACCGTGGCCGGGTAAAACCAGAGTATCATCAGGGAGCGTAAATATCTTCTCGCGAATATTTTGAAGGAGGAGTTCCATATTCCCACCGGGAAAATCAGTGCGGCCGATGCTTCCGGTAAACAGCGCATCCCCGCAGATCACTAATTTTCTTTTTTCCCTGCCGCCTTCCATTTCCACTTCGCCCTCGAAAACAAAGCCCAGGCTCGCCGGCGAATGACCGCGCAGGTCAATGACCTCAAAACGGATCGATCCCACTTCAATTACATCTCCTTCCTGTATGAACTGAGATGCCTCTGAGTTGGTTGCAATGCTTCCCCAATTGGGTTTCCGCCAACGTGGTCCCAGTGGGTATGGGTATTAATGATATATTTTGTTTTAAGGTCATCCTGGGCAAGGGCTTTCAAGATCTGGTCTGCGTCTCCGCCCGGATCAAACACTGCGGCTTCCCTGGTTTCTTCATCTCCAACAATATAGCAACTAACCAGAAGTGGTCCGGTTTCTAAAATTATTAGGATCATGAATACTCCTTTCTAAAACAGGTTGGTTGAAGATGAACAACGAAAAATGACAGTGTTTCTTTTTTGATTGAAAGTAACACTTAAGATTTGAGAAAAGCAGTCGCGGATTATATTATAGGGCCACGGGCTTTCCTGTCCTATTTTCAAAGCGCTACAGTGTTACGAGTGAGGGAATATAGAAATAAAGGCATTAGTGTGTCAAGACAAAAGGCCCCGGGTAAACGTGCAGTTATTAGGCCTGATCTTCCCAGGACATTACCCTTGGCCCTAACAGGGCCGCCAGTGAATTGCTGCTTGACAAGGATAATCCAATTGAACAGGATTAGAATGTACCTTAAGCCAAATATCATATGCATTTTCACAGGAGGCGGCATAATGACTTCTCTTTTTAGACCCCGCGAGTATCATCGCCCTGATAACTTGAGTGAGGCTGCACAGCTTCTTTCGGATTTAGGCAAGAAAGCTAAACTGATTGCCGGTGGAACAGACCTCTTGGTCAATAAACCCCCGGAAGTTGAATGCCTGGTCGATGTTGCGAACCTCGATTTGAATTACATAAGGCAAGATAAGGATGGAATAAAGATAGGGGCGGCAACAACCGTTGACTTAATCGAAAGCTCTGAAGTCCTTTCCTCAGGACCTTACGTGGTGTTATCGGAGGCAGCAAGCATCATGGCAACACAATATCTGTAATGCCTCCCCCGCAGCCGATCTCCCATTGGCTTTAATGGTTCTTGACTCAACCGTGAGAACAGCCGGCTTGAGTGGCGGCAGAACATTACCGATAGGTGACTTCTTTGACGGCGTCAACAAAACAGCACTTCACGGGGATGAACTATTGGTTGAAGTAAATATCCCTCTGAGTTCCGGGAACACAGGCGCATCATTTATGAAGTTAAGACATCATCAAACTGCGGTTGACATTGCAATAGTAAATGTTGCCGTTAAGTTGACTCGCTCAGAAAACCTTTGTGAAGATGTTAGAATAGCC
>JAFDHL010000279.1 GCA_019308785.1 Deltaproteobacteria bacterium | reverse complement strand
GGTTTCCGGGGATCTTTTTCCTTTATTTTCGAAAAAGCCTGCTTGTTCGACCATCCGATCTCAATTTTCAATGGCCTAATTTTTTTCAACCTCGAATTGTCGGACAGCATCCTATGTAACTTGCATCTTGAAATCTATTGCTTGTTCTGGATTTGCCAGACTGGGATTTGATCTAACAATAGGATCTGGATATCGAATAGAAGACTGCTTATCGAACTTCGGTTTGAAAATGCACTCCACAGTAGAAATATCACTCTCTTATCGCAGTTTTGGGTGTAGCTGTGATCTACAGGAGGTATCCAACCGAGGTGCAGAAAATAGGCAGGTTCTGTTTATCAATAGGCAGGAGTTATTCAACATAGCCTGCCCAGTTAAATTGACTTTGTCTTTATTTAACCGGAGGTCAACAATGTCCCAAAAGTCCCAGGCATAAACGCAATATTAACCCATCATTGAATACCTGCCTGCCAAGTTCCTTAGTTTCTTATGGACCCCGTTTATGTGAACTGTAGAGTTATCTTTTTCTCACATTTTGTGCATACTTCCACATGTTTGAAAAAACCCGAACAGCCGTTTCTGGGAATGGGTAGCAAGGAATCCGATGATCTTCCAGAAAGACTCGATTGGTCTCCCCGCTTTCCCTATCTCCTAACAGAGAGATAAAGACGGGTTTTTTCTTTCGTTCCTGTATCACTTCCACAATAGGAAGATAAGCTTTGTTATCCGACGAGGAGAATGAAATAAAGATGATCCCGTTTACCCCGTCATCGTCAAGCATAGCCCTAAGGATTTCTACTGTGGTTTTTTCAAAACCATGTGCCAACATGTCCGGATAAATGTCCACGGGGTTATGGGCCTTTGACGGTGTTGCAATTACCTTGGCCATTTTTTCCTTGGTATCCTTTGCAAAACGTGCCAATCCAAGCCCTTCATCCGTGGCCGCATCTATGCTCATAATAGCTTGAGCACCGCTGAATGTGATAAAGGCGATCTTATTTCCCTTTGGAAGGGGCATACAACGAAATCCCATAAGGGTTCCGATTAGTTCTTCCACTCCTCCCATGCGCACGACACCGGCCTGGGTTATGGCACCATTAAACACCGCATCATCCACTGCCATGCTGGCAGTATGAGAAGCAGTGGCGCGGGCCCCTGCCGATGTCCTGCCTCCTTTAAGAAGCAGAACCGGTTTTTTTGCGGAAGCCCTTCGTGCAGCCTCCAAAAATCGCCGTCCATCTTTAACATCTTCTAGATACATCCCAACGATCTCAGTTTGTTCATCCTGCTCAAAAAATTCAAGTACATCTGATTCGTCTATATCAATTTTATTACCAAGACCTATACCCTTTGAGATACGGAGCTCTTTAAAAGAGCTCACGTAGCGCAACAATGCCCCGACAAAGATGCCCGACTGGCCTGCAAATCCAACAGCTCCGGGTCTAAGTTCCTTTTCAGTAGCAAAATATGCGGTTGTCAACCCGGTGGCGGTATTAACGATTCCCATTGTATTCGGACCGAAGCCCCGCATTCCGGAAGACTCAAGAATTGTGCGAATCTCTTGCTGATATTGACTGCCCTCTGAACCTGCCTCGGCAAATCCTTCAGATGATATGACTATGCCTTTGACACCATTGCGTACACAATCTGCAGCACACGAAACAACCGCCTTCGGCGGAATTATCATTACGGCCAATTCCACATTAAAAGGGATATCATCAAGGCTGTGGTAAAAGGGTATCCCGTATATTTCCCCGCCCTCCCGGTTTACGCCAGCCACCTGTCCCTTAAAGCCCGTATCTTTGAGCAGCTTCATGAGGATTGAACCCGGTTTCAGAGGATTGCGGGATGCGCCGACTACAGCGATATTTTTAGATTCCAAAAGTTCTTTAAGTGAATACATACTATCTCCTATTGAATGTCAGTCTTGTCCAAAATCATGGTCGGTTAAAAGGACATCAAGAGTTAAGAGCAGACTTGACCTTTACATGTGTCAAGAGTGAAGAAGCGACCCCCTTTCTTTTTTTTGCCCGCCCCTTTTTTCATCAATGGCAAGTAAAAGCCCTTTACACTGCCGTTGAAAAGGAATAGCGTCTCAACCCCATGGATCAAGTGAAGCAAAAGCCCATGTACCGCTTCCTGATGGTGCTGACCATTGCATCAACGGTTGGACTTCAGGCATGGCTTACCCTTTTCAACAACTTCGCCGTGGAGGTTGCCGGGCTTCAAGGCAAACACATTGGAGTAATTCAATCGGTAAGGGAGTTCCCCGGGTTCCTGGCACTGCTTGCCGTCTATGTCATGCTGATCGTCAGGGAGCACCGTCTATCGGCCCTCTCCATACTCTTTCTGGGACTGGGCCTGGGGGCAACTGGCCTTTTTCCATCCTATTCCGGGCTTCTGATAACCACCGTGATCATGAGCTTCGGATTCCACTACTACGAGACAACCAACCAGTCCCTCACCCTACAGTACTTTGACGAGAAGACATCTCCCTGGGTCTTCGGCAGGCTGAGAAGCCTGGCCGCGGCCTCCAGCATCGCAGTGGGAATCTTCATATACCTTGTGGCCCCGCTGCTGAGCTTCATTCAGATCTACCTTCTTATCGGCTGTCTTATTGCAGCAGCGGCCGTGTGGGGTCTGATTCAGGAGCCCACGGACCGCGACATCGTGCCGCAGCGAAAAAGGATGATCTTTCGCAGAAAGTACTGGCTTTTTTATTTCCTCACCTTCATGGGTGGCGCAAGAAGGCAGATATTCATGGCCTTTGCCGTATTCTTGCTCGTGAAGAGATTCAGCTTCTCCGTTCAGGAGGTAACCGCCCTATTCGTTATAAACAACCTGATAAACTATTTTCTGGCGCCTCTCATCGGAAAATCCATTATCCGGTTTGGAGAGAGAAAGGTCCTTTCCCTGGAATACTTGAGCCTGATATTCATATTTCTTGCCTATGCCACAGTGGAGTCCAGGATTGTGGTGACGATCCTATACATCCTCGACCACATCTTCTTCAACTTTGCCATGGCCATCAGGACCTACTTTCAAAAGGTGGGGGACCCGAGGGACATCGCCCCGAGCATGGCCATGGGCTTTACAATAAACCACCTTGCAGCGGTTTTCCTTCCTGCCATCGGAGGCATCCTGTGGATGGTGGATTACCGCATACCCTTTGTTGCCGGGGCCTTCATGAGCCTGGTCTCCCTGATAGCCGTTCAGGGCATACGAACAGGATCAAATTCCTGAGGAGACCCGGCAGCACCTTTTCACCTGAGGTCCCGAATCTTTTCGCGTAATCAACCGTCTGAATTGTCAACCACGTAGGCCTTCATGTTTATCTGTCCCCAGCCGGACAAACCCTCCCCCCGCCTTTTCAATATTTTTGAAACAGCAGATATGGACACACCCGGTTGTCGCCCTGTTTCGGCTTATGCCCTCCCATGTTCCATTATCGATATCTCAAACGATTACATTCTTTGTCAACATAGCCAATTACGCCCCCTACTATCTATTCTTTCATGGGCTATCTCTATTTCTCCTGATCAATCCAGTTTGCCCCGGCATGTACAAGATCATCTTTTATGGCAAAGAATGAAGTCAGGGTCCTGCCTTTAACAATTTCAGCGGAAGCAAGCATCCAGCCTGCATGGCAAATGGCTGCGACAACCTTTCCCGCGTTATGGATATCCCTGACCAGATCAACCATTTCAGGATACCGCCGCATAAGATCCGGAGCGTATCCGCCGGGAATTACAATTCCATCAAAGTCTGACGCGTCCACCTGGCCTGCTCCCGCGTCAACCTTCGTCTCTGTTCCTGATTTGCCGGTATATTTCTCGGCACTGCCCGAACCCACCACTACCACTTCGGCGCCCGCCTCCTTCAATCTGTAAAAAGGGTACCAGAATTCCAGATCGTTGAACATGTTTTCAACCGGAATGACGACTTTTTTATTCTTTAGCTCCATGTTATCCTCCATTAATTTCTTCCGTTTGCGATACTGTATAAGTCCAACTAATTATTTCAAAAAGCCAGACGCCTTAAAATTTTATAAAATTTTTCCTGTAAGTTAAGTTTCAGGACCTTGTTGTGAAGGCCTGTAGAGCTACGCCATTAAAATTCTAAGAATCTTATCAAACCCCTGGAGCATTAACTGCAGTACACCTGACTGATCCGTAATATGATGAAAAACCTTAAGGGCGTCCCACTTTCACTTTCAAAGGAAAAATGTATAGGGTGCGGCCTTTGTGTAACTACCTGCCCTTCAGGGGCTCTCCAGCTGCTCCGAAAGCAAACGGAAGAGTTGGTGTCTCCTCCCAAGGATGAAATGGCCTGGTACGAGGAGCGCGGACATCAGCGTGGGGTAGATTTTAGCTCTTATAAATAGAAACCTCTTTTGGCGATCGATGAACGAAGCTGGCGGCGGGTAAGTACCGAGGCGAACCCATACCCACTCTATACTAAACTGTAAAACTAAAGGGCGTCCCCAATTCCATCTGTTTAA
>JAFDHL010000278.1 GCA_019308785.1 Deltaproteobacteria bacterium | reverse complement strand
AAAGACCGCAGATATCGTGATCGAGATTTTTGCCATGGAGAGCGGCCTTTTAAGAGCACTGAAAATTATTGATAAGCAGGGAGAAGACAAGGCAAAGTATCAGATTGCGGCGGTCAAGGTCTACGTGGATGAGACGATTCCTAAGATTGAGACCTGGGCCAAACAGGCCATCGCCTATGTGGAAGAAGGGGATACTCTAAGAACGCAGTTGGCCGGCGTGAAAAAGCTGGCCCGGTACCAGCCCATTGACGCCATAAGCCTGAAGAGACAAATTGCTGATCGGGTGATTGAGCTGGAATCCTATCCCTTTTAATCTCGAACACATTAGTGTATTATCAAAGAGGGTTTGCATAAGCAGACCCTCTTTTTTGATGTGGAACTCCTCTTTCCCTATTTTAATTTTTAAAATAAGGTGTTTCAATGATTAACGATATTCAAAAACTAAGAAACATAGGTATCAGCGCCCACATCGATTCGGGTAAGACCACCCTGACCGAGAGGATCCTTTATTATACCAAGCGGATTTTTGCCATTCACGAGGTAAAGGGCAAAGATGGAGTCGGCGCTACTATGGATTCCATGGAATTGGAAAGGGAACGGGGCATCACTATTACCTCGGCCGCTACATACTGTGAGTGGAAAGGGCACAGGATAAACATCATAGATACTCCCGGACACGTGGATTTTACCATTGAGGTGGAGCGTGCCCTGAGGGTTCTGGACGGGGCCATTTTGATCCTCTGTGCCGTAGGCGGGGTCCAGTCTCAGTCACTGACCGTGGACAGGCAGATGAATCGTTACAACGTCCCAAGGATCGCTTTTATCAATAAATGTGATCGATCAGGGGCCGATCCCTTTAGAGTGTGTGACCAGCTTCGCGGGAAATTGAACCATAACGCCGTGTTCATGCAGATCCCTATCGGCCTGGAAGCAGAGTTTTCCGCGATCGTGGATCTGGTTACCATGAAAGCGGTCTATTTTGAAGGACCCAACGGGGACGAGGTCAGGGAGGATGAGATTCCTGAAGGGATGCTTGATAAGGCCCGGGTAAAAAGGGAAGAACTTCTTGATGCCGCTTCCATGTTCTCCGATGAACTCATGGAGGCCATTTTTGAAGGAAGTGTAACGGAAGATCTAATCTATGAAGCCGTAAGAGCGGGAACCCTCTCAAGACAATTGACCCCGGTCTTTGTGGGATCGGCCTACAAGAACATCGGCGTTCAATGCATATTGGACGGGGTGAACCGGTATCTTCCGTCCCCGACAGAGGTACAAAATGTGGCCTTTGACCCGCATCAGGACGAAAAAGAGATCATTCTTGAAAACGAGCCTGACTTGCCCGTCGTTGCCCTGGCCTTCAAATTGGAGGTCACACCATACGGGCAATTGACCTATCTCAGGATTTATCAGGGATCAATCGGCAAAGGGGACGGTCTTGTTGTCACACGGAACAGGAAAAAGATAAAGGTGGGGAGACTGGTCCGCATGCATGCAGACGAAATGGAAGAAATCACCAGGGCCTATGCAGGGGATATCATAGCCCTGTTCGGTGTGGACTGCTATTCAGGGGATACATTTACGGACGGCCATTTGAACTACAGCATGTCCTCCATGTTTGTGCCCGAACCGGTCATATCACTGGCCGTTACACCGGAGGACAACAAGTCCCAGAATAACATGTCCAAGGCCCTGAACAGGTTTATGAGAGAAGACCCCACATTCAGGTCGCGTGTGGATGGAGAGTCGGGCGAGACTATTATATCGGGCATGGGAGAGCTTCATTTAGATGTGTATGTGGAGAGAATGAAAAGAGAGTTTAGCGCCCAGGTTGTTACAGGGATTCCCCAGGTGGCATACCGTGAGGCCATTACTAAAAAGGCGCTATTCGATTATATCCACAAGAAGCAGACCGGAGGTGCGGGCCAGTTTGGGCGGGTTGCCGGATTTATGGAACCTTCCGAGGACGGGACCTATGAGTTTGACAATCAGGTAAAGGGTGGTGTGATTCCCACTGAATACCTGCCGGCAGTGGACAAGGGCATGCAGTCCTGCCTCAAAAAGGGACTCATGTTAGGATTTCCGGTTATCGGCATGAAGGTGACGGTCAACGACGGCAAATCTCACACTGTGGATTCATCCGAGATGGCCTTTACACAGGCAGCCGTCGGCGCATTCAAGCAGGCATACATGAAAGCCGGACCTGTTATCCTTGAGCCGATCATGAAACTGTCGGTTGAGGGTCCTTCCGAGTTTCAGGGGAATGTGATGGCGTCCATCAACCAGCGAAGGGGCTTTATTGCGAGTTCTACGGAAGACGGCGTGTTTACAAATATCGAAGCCGAAGTGCCCCTGGCGGAGATGTTCGGCTATGCGACGACCCTGAGATCGCTTACTCAAGGCAAGGCGGAATTTACCATGGAGTTTTCAAGGTATGCAAAGGTCCCCGAATCCCTGTCAGAGGAACTGAAAAAGAGCAAAAGAGAAAAGTCAAAAGGAGAAAAGGAATCATGAAAGATTTTATTTCATTCAGCCCGTTAAAGCTTTTGGAAAAATCTTCCAGAAAAGGGTTGGGTGCGGGAAATCTCGGAGTTCTCATTGCCCGTGCCGGAGTCGGTAAAACCGCCTGCCTGATTCATATTGCCTTTGACAGGATTTTTCGTCAGGGAAAACTGGTACACATTTCACTTGAAGAAGGGCCGGAAAAGGTTACATCCTATTATAACGTAATGTATCATGATCTTGTAAAGGCCCTGGATCTAACGGATGATTATGACGATTATCGGATGCTTATTGACAGGAATCGAATGATTCTTGCATACCTGAGCCAGAGTTTTGAAATCGAGCGTCTCAGGACCAACCTCAGGAACCTGGCAAAAAACCTCAATTTCAGGCCTGATACGCTTATTATTGATGGCCTTGATTTTGAAAGGACTGAAAGGACATTATTTGAAGGTTTCAAGGAAATCGCTGCGGAATTCCAGGTAGAAATATGGCTATCTGCCCTGTCTCACCGCCATATTAGCGAGGTAAACGAAAGAGGAATACCCTATCCATGCCATGAGTTTGATGATCTTTTCAGTCTCATCATACAGTTCCAGCCTGAATCTTCAGGCGTATTTTTAAGGCTCCTCAAGGACCATGACAACCCCACGATCCCGGATGCGAGTGTCAGGCTGGATCCGAACACGTTTCTTGCTTTGAATACGAAATAAAGTGTCTTAAACATTAATGATTTTTTGTTAAAATAATATTTGTGGTCTTCCCCAATAACTCATTTTTTCTTGACAATTTGTGGCATGTCCTATTTAAAGAAAAATACAAATAAAATATGGAAACAGGAGGTATAATAATGCGCAAATTTAAAATAATGATGGCGCTGTTTCTATGCGTGGGTATACTTTGTGTGTTTTGTTCATGTCAGACACCGGCAGGACGAAGTGCAGGTCAGGTGGTGGATGATGGCACAATCACTTCCAAGGTAAAGACAAAGCTTTTTAATGATGCTTTGGTCAGCGGATTTGCCATCTCGGTAAAGACTTTTCAGGGGGAAGTGACCTTGACCGGAGGGGTGGATTGGCGTGCGTAAGGTACATAATCTTATTAAAATAAAGTGAGGGGCTATAGCCGCATGGTCCAGAATGATCGGGGCGGCACTTTAGCCGCCCCGAATACTGCTTTTTGATACAGAAAAAGATCTCAGGAAATTGCCTCCGGGAGACCTTCCTCTTTTCCATAAACCGTTTTCAACACCGCCACACTCTCTATAACCATCCAGATCTCAAGGACAAAGACCGCCAGTCCGATGATGAACAGGAGCCAGTTGGAGGTGCTGTAGAATTTCTGGATGTTCAGGATCATGGCCCATCCTGTCATGAAGATCATAAACACCATGGGAAGGCCTGTGTATGCGATATTGATCCTCCGGCGCGCCAGATAGATGGTAGTCACTAACAGTGCCAGGCCGGCCAAGAGCTGATTGACCGAGCCGAACAGGGGCCACAGCTTCAGGGCGCCCTTGCCACTGCCATCGTAAAAGGCCAGGAGGACGGCGGTAAGAACGGCAAATGCC
>JAFDHL010000277.1 GCA_019308785.1 Deltaproteobacteria bacterium | reverse complement strand
TATGTGGAATTCCTTACGGCTATCGGCAACCAGATAGGAATGGCGATGCATAATGCCATGCTGTATGAGAGCGCTAACAGGGCCTATGAGGAACTCAAGGAGGCCCAGGAGCAGATCATCCGGTCAGAAAAGCTTGCTTCATTAGGAAAATTGTCCGCCACCATTGCCCACGAGATAAATAATCCTATTGCGGCAATTTTGACGTATATCCGGTTAATGATGAAACTCATGGCCCGTGATAGTTTCACCCAGGAAAGACTCGGAGACATTTCTCGATACCTGGGTATTATGGAGTCGGAGACAGCCAGGTGTGGGGAAATCGTGAAAAATCTTCTGGCCTTTTCGCGTCAGTCCGAGATGAAAATTGAGACCCACAGCATTGAAGAAATAATTGACAGAACCCTGACTCTTATAGCCCATGACCTGGAAATAAGAGAGATTGAGCTGGTAAAAGACATTGAACCGGATTTACCCAGTGTTCATTGTGATTTCAAGCAAATCCAGCAGGCCCTCCTCAACCTTGTGGGTAACGCCTCGGAGGCCATGACAAAAGGGGGTTTCCTGACCGTGCAAGCAAGGTGCAATAAACATGACGGTTTCTTGGAAATCGGGATTTCCGACACAGGCTGCGGCATTCCCGAGCAAGACCTGAAGAATGTTTTTGAGCCTTTTTTTACAACTAAGGAAGAAGGAAAGGGAGTAGGGCTCGGTCTTTCCGTCGCTTACGGCATTATAACCAGACACAAGGGTTCGATAGAGGTGGAAAGCGAGCTTGGTAAAGGGAGCAAATTTACATTTCGGCTGCCCCCTGCATAATAGCCCGTCGTCAGTAGTCGGCTGTCGGCTGGTAAGGAAAGACCTGCGCGACGGGAAACTGATAAAGGACGATAAAAAAGAGCACAAACCATGGAGGTATATAAATAATGACCAAGAAACCTCGTATCCTCGTCGTTGATGACGAAGCTGCCATGAGGGAATCGCTTAAAGACTGGTTGAAGGAAGACGGCTATGAGGTTGGCCTGGCAGCAGGCGGTAAAGAGGCCATTGCTATGGCCGAGGAAAAGAACTGGGAAGTGGTCCTGCTGGATCTGAAAATGCCGGGCATGGATGGTCTCGAGGCCCTGAAAAGGCTCAAAGAGGTTATTCCGGAGGCTGAGGTGCTCATGATGACAGCCTATGCAACCGTAGATACGGCTGTGCAGGCCATGAAGGAGGGGGCATTTGATTACCTGGTAAAGCCCTTTGATCCTGAAGAGATAGAGCTGCAGATAAAAAAAATTGTCGCCCACAAGGAGTTGGTTCTTGAAAATATTTTGCTGCGAAAGAAACTGGAAGAAAGATACCAGTTCGATGAAATCATCGGAAAGAGTGATGCCATGCAGGAGGTCTTTGAATTGATTTCCCGCGTAGCGGCGACCGATTCCACTGTGCTCATCACCGGTGAGAGCGGCACGGGCAAAGAGTTGATAGCCCAGGCCATTCATGGAAACAGTAGCCGTTGTTATATGCCTTTTATTGCAGTGAGTTGTGGGGCATTACCCGATTCTCTTTATATGCCTTTTATTGCAGTGAGTTGTGGGGCATTACCCGATTCTCTACTGGAGAGTGAGCTTTTTGGTTATGAAAAAGGGGCCTTTACAGGGGCTGAGCATACAAAAAAGGGGCGATTCGAAATGGCCGACAGAGGCACACTTTTTCTGGATGAAATCGGAGACATCAGTTTAAAGACACAGGTTGATCTTTTGAGGGTCTTACAGCAAAAGGAATTCGGGCGTTTAGGCGGGGAGAAGATGATAAAATCCTGGCCGCGACCAATCGTGATCTGAACAAGGCAATTCAGGAAAACCGATTTCGTGAGGATCTTTATTATCGCCTGAACGTGATTTCTATCCACGTACCCCCTTTAAGGGAGCGTAAGGAGGACATCCCGCTGCTGGCAGATGCATTTGTCCGAAGGTACTGTCTTGAGATGAACAAAGAAGAAGTAACGACTGGCCTGGAAATGTGAGGGAATTGCAAAATGTAATTGAAAGGGCCCTGGTAATAGGTCACGGCAAAGAAATTGTTCCGGATGACCTTCCCTTTACCCGCAAGGAGTTTAAACCCGAAGAATTTCCCAAGTCATTAAAGATGATGGAAAGACTGCACATTATAAGAATTCTGGATGGCAGCAACTGGAACATCAGCCAGGCAGCCCGCGAGCTGGATATAGATCGGCAGACCCTTTACAACAAAATAGAGAAATATGAAATAAAAAGGGGGGAATCTTAAATCACGTTGTCAAAATGCGTTTTTATTTGCCCTATCGGTTTTGTTGAAGAGGATATTCTTGAACGCATCACAGGGTGTATTAAGTCACGATGCGGTATTGTTTGCAAGGTTTCTACGGGAATGGAAAATCCCAAATATGCCTATGATGAACATCGGAGCCAGTACAATTCAAAACTGATCTTAAAGCATCTTATAAAATGTTGCCCTCATGAGGCCCTGGGGTTCATGGGGGTTACCCATGTGGACCTCTTTGTGCCTGTCCTTAAATTTGTCTTTGGATTGGCGCAAATGGAGGGCCAATGCTCTATTATCTCAACCCATCGGCTTCGTCCCCAGTTTTATGACCAGCCGTCTGATCCATCTCTCTTTTTGGCGCGCGTGGAAAAGACGGCTTTGCATGAACTGGGCCACTGCCTGGGTCTGACGCATTGCAGGGATCGGCGTTGCGTCATGTATTCTTCCACCCGGATTGAAGATACCGATTCTAAGCAATCTGATTTTTGTCCCACCTGCATCGAGCTTTTCCAGTGGTACCTGGACAGATACATCAGAACCACTTAACAATTAATGTCCAATTTATCGGCAACCTGCCTTAATTTTCGGCAATTCCTGAATTAGTAATATAATTAATAGGTTATCAGGCACTCTGTTCTCTGGATGGCTAATTATGCCTAAATTTTCGGCAGAGAGGGCCAGATTCAACAAAGGATCTTTTGGGTCTGATCGCATATTTTTTTATATTAAATTGATAACCTCGTAAAAAGCGTGTTGCTCCTTTTTACTCGGCGGTTTACTCGGCGGGGAAGGGCTTCCCCTCCCCCGCCATTTGAAGTAAATTCAAATGGTTCCACCCTCACCCCAGGCCGGGGCTTACTCGCCCTCGGCCTGTTGACGGACTTTTTACGAGTCCGTCAAATTCAACATGTTAAAAAAATAATCGAAGATTCCGGTTCCATTGGCACAGCCCTTGCTGTTTATTAACCACAAAAGCGGAAATAAGAAAAATTTTTATATATAGGAGGAAACAAAAATGGCGATCAAAACAAAAAAAGAATCCATGAAGATTGTTCCGCCAGGGAAAAAGAAATGTGTCTGGATGGAGGCCGGGGTGGTTTCTTATAAACTATGTGATAACAACTATGATTGTTCCACCTGTGTCTACGACCAGGGCATGCAGCTCAAGGTTGCCCGGCAGAAGGAAGCCTCACTCGCGGCACCGGTTGAGACCTCGGCTGACAAATTCACTGAAACCTGGGTGGAAAAGATGATGCAACTTCCCGCTTCTCAACGTAAATGCCGTTATATGATTACGGGTGAAGTGATGCGAAAGACATGTCCTAATGCCTACGAGTGCGGCAGCTGCTCTTTTGACCAGATGATGCAGGAACGCCTTCAGGCCGAGCCGCTTCCCGTGCATGCCCGGAGCCAGGTGGCAGGTTTCGAACTTGCCGAGGACACTTATTATCATGAGGGTCACACATGGGCCAAACCTGAATATGGTGGACGCGTCAGGATAGGGCTGGACGATTTTGGCCAGAAACTTCTGGGAAGGCTTAAGAGAATCGAAATCCCCAATATTGGTCATGAAGTGAAACAGGGCGAGGTAGGATTTCAAGTCAGGCGTAATGGCGAAGTGGCGCAGGTCCTTTCCCCCGTTGATGGCGTTGTGGCACATGTTAACGATCAACTTTTAGATCACCCCGAACTGGTCAACGAATCTCCCTATGAAAAGGGCTGGTTGTTCATTATTGAGCCAACAAAACTGCGTAAAAATCTTAAGGGACTGTATTTTGGCGAAGATGCCGAAAAATATATAGGTGAAGAGAGAGACCGTCTATTTTCCATGGCCCATGACGATCTGAGGCTCGCCGCAGACGGTGGTGATTCCGTGGATGATATCTTTGGAGAGCTTGACGGCGAAAACTGGGCCAAATTTGTGAAAACCTTTCTCAGGACCTGATTGAGGGATCGGTCAGTGCTCTGAGAGTCTTGAAGGTCCTTATTTAAAAAGACCTCCCGTTACACCGAGTAACGGGAGGTCTTTTTGTTTAAACGGCTTCTGATTTTTTTTGACCCCTTCGCTACTTTTAAATTATATTACTTTCCATTCTTGTCCAAAAGAATTAGTTGTTGAGTCGTCGAGTTGTTTAACCACTCAACCACTTTGCAAGGCCTGAAGGGGATATTATGGACAAAAATGCAGCCATCGCCATTGTAGGAACCTTTGACTCCAAAGGGGAAGAACACCTTTTCCTAAAAAAGTGCATTGAGCGGAGGCGTATTCCCACCTTGACGATTAATGTGGGCACCAATGGGCCCTCCCCATTTCCGGCCGATATCGATTTGTATTCGAAAATTATTAAAGGCGGGGACCGCGACTCCTGGGATAGGGATGAGGCCATTCAGGCTGTGCTTTCGAGGGCGCGAATTCTGGTCAGAGAGCTTTACCGGCGGGGCAAGATCTGTGGCATCATCTCGGCAGGAGGGGGAACAGGCACCCACTTAGGCACCAGTATCATGCATGTGCTCCCAATGGGTGTGCCTAAGGTCATGATCTCCACCGTGGCATCCCGTGATATGGCGAAGATTGTGGGAACGAAAGATATCACCATGATACACAGCGTCGTGGACCTCTTAGGGGTCAACAGCATCTCGGGTGGGGTACTTTTCAGGGCGGCAGGTGCAGTTTGTGGAATGGTGATGAGCAGGTGGAGGCCCAAAAGGCAAAAAAAGCGCGTTGCTCTTACAATGTTCGGATTCATTACCCAGGCCGCTGAATCGATCAAGGGATTTTTAGAAGAGATGGGCTATGAGGTAATCGCCTTTCATGCGAACGGCACGGGCGGTATGGCAATGGAGGAACTGGCAGCCGAGGGATATTTTGACGGCATCTTAGATCTTGCCACCCATGAACTGGCAGACGAATTGATGCACGGGTACTGTGCCGGGATAGGACCTGAAAGGCTGGAACCTGCCTCGGGACAGGATGTGCCCCGTCTGGTGGTGCCGGGAGGGCTGGATTGCGCGGTCCTGGAATTCACCCGCAATAGCATTCCCGAGAAGTTCAAGGGTCGCAAGATCTTTTTCTATGACTTTCGTTCGGCCATCAGGCTTGACAGGGAAGAAACTCTATTCCTGGCAGGCCAGTTGGCGGAAAAATTAAATCATGGTCCCTTCAATATAAAGGTGCTTATTCCCATGAAAGGCTGGTCTGAAGCGGATTGTGAGGATGGGCCATTGTATGATCCTCAGATGAGAGGCGTTTTCATAAAGAAACTCAGGCAGAGCTTAAACTCCGAAATCGAGATCGAGGAGGCGGACCTCCATATCAATGATCCCGCCTTTGCACTACTCGCCTCAACCATCATGGATAAAATGCTGAAAAATAGACCGGAGAATAAATGACCTGTTTTTTTCTCCTGTTTTCCTTTTCGAATTCCAGTTGCCGGGAGATGAAATTTGAATTTTATAGACGCTAAATACCGGTTGCATATTGCAACCATATATGTTAAAAGGAATTTATTTCGATTTTAAAACCATGTCCTTCCCCGCATAGCGGGATCTTCGATGGGCATGTCGAAGATCCCGCTATGCGGGAGTCAGAATCCTTTGGCTAAGAGTGCCTAAAATGAGCTAAAGTTTGAAGTGCCTAAAGTTGTGGTGTCGCTTCGCTCCATCTAATTTATAGAATTCCTTAACTTTAGTCACTTTAGATCACTTTAGTCACTTTGCACTCCTGAGCTTATCTATGATCATAGCCCCTTCCAGGGGCAAATCAAGGCCACGTCCTCTGGGCGTGGATTCTTTACTAAAACAATATCCCAAAAGGGGGTAACAAAAAATGCCTACAGCCGTAAAGATTTCTGACGACCTTGTCAAGAAAGCTAAAATACGGTCCAGAGTTTTCAAGCGATCCATTTTGAGGAAAACCAGGATCTTCCTTTCTCATTCATCCAAAACATTCTCCTTGGCAGAGAGCAAATTAAAGCAGGAGAAGGCACTCCTTATGTCTTTGGAGAAGGGGAATGACAGGCATATATGAGCTCATCCAATCGCCTCTATTTGGCAGACAAAAGAAGAAATTGAAAAAGAACCAGGTTAAATTCCTGGATGATGCGATTCATAAGATAATGGATGCCCCCGAATTAGGAGAACAAAAAATTGGGGATTTAATGGGAGTGCGTGTATTCAAATTCAGAATGGGAAAAGATCAAATTCTCCTGGCATATGAAATATTAGAAAAAACCCTCTACCTTTATACTTTTGGTGTCCATGAAAATTTCTATCGTGATCTCAAGAAGTACAGATCCCGATAAATTCGTAGAACAGGGTGCCCCCTCCCCGCCTGTCGGAGTGAAACGTAGATCCCGCTATCGGGGCCGGACGGCGGGCAGGTGTGGGCCTCCGGCTCGGACAGGCGAAGACCGCAACCGTATAACAGCCTGGCAATCAGGTCATAAGGATATTGCAGAAAACCGATAATCCTGTCAATTTCTTCCCTGGACAGGACAACCGGAATATAGGGTTTGCGCTTTGCCCTGACAACGCCCTCGACTTTGCCGAAATCCTTTCCAAGCACATGACGGAATAGAAACAGGAGCGCGTTAAACGCCTGGTTCTGGCTCGAGGCAGAAATTTCTCGTCTCACCGCCAGAAAGCTGAGAAACGCCTTGACATCGTCTACGCTTATCATGCGTTGATCTTTGCTTTTCGTGAAATTCTGAAACTGCCGTGTCCAGTTCCTATAGGCTTTTAAGGTTTTTGAAGAGTAATGCCTCACCTTGATGGCCGTCTCGAGCGCATGATAGATCTCCCGCCAATCCGCGCCGGCATGTTTCAATTCCGGTTTTTCACTCATTGATGTCCCGGATCCCGCAGACGTCAAAGGATACTGCCTTGCCGCAGGCTCTGCAGATTCCAAAGTAGGCGTCTCACGCCTGTAGGCAGGCTTTAAAACGGGTTTTTCCCCGATGAGCCACTGTTGTTTTTTCCTTTCATTCTGAAGGAAAAACCTGACAGCCTGGCGGGCCTGTTGCCGCTGTTGATCTGTTTGCCTTTCTGGGTCAATTTCTGGATAAACGGCTCAACACTATCGGTGCTTACACTCTCAAACTGATACTTGCGGCAAAAATCCAAATAATATCGTAGCCATTTCAAATAATGATGGCGGTATTTCAGTGCGACACCATTCTTTTCAAGAAATGCCTTATATGAGGATTCGATACCGGTTGGAATTTTGAGCATAATTATCCTCTTTCTGTATAAGTTGAATAACCGAATGATATCGGGTTAGAAAAACCCCTATCAGATAAAAATATTTCTTGTCAGTCAATTTTAAATGTGCTGATATAAACTATCTATCCAAGATATACAGAAACCGTAGAATAATTTGTTATACGAATGAATTTATCTGATTAGTAGGTTATGAAAATCTATCTGCTTTACCTTAGAATTTCTTAAGCAATAAGTTTGGGAGGTGGATTTGGAAAATCCTGAACAGATTTCAATTGTCTGGTCTGATTACATGAAATACAGGATTAATTTGAGAGGTTTTGATCTTAAAAAGATTGAAAGCATTTTACGATATTCTGATGAACGTTATTTTGATAACGTAACGCAACGTAGAATAATAATTGGAAGGCATGATAGGCTTTTGGTTATGATTCCTTATGAACAATCGGGGGGAAAAATGAACCCAATAACCATTCATGCAACGACTCGTCAACAGATCAATTTTCGTCTCAAAACCGGGAGGCTCAAACATGGATAAAACAAAAATGACATACTTCAAAGAAGAAGATATCCTACATTTCGTTATTTCTGAAGAAAATGAGTCAAACAGCGTTGAGCTCAGCCCCAATATAACTGCGGAGTTAAATGAAAATGGTGACTTAATTGGGATAGAAATATTAGAGGCGAGCTCTTTTATTAGGGACTCTATTCTTGAATCAGCGCAAGCCAAAATGATGGATCTCCAGAAATCGAACAAGAGTGTGGAGCCGACCTCGTAGACTCGGCGGCTCACCCTCAGCATTGGCTGCCATGAAGTGAAACAAGGAGCAGGATTCAAATATATGAATTTTCTTGACCAATACCTTCAGCGAAGCCAAGAAATAATTGGCGATAGATCTCCAGCAGAAAAACGTTATGATAACGAAGTTCTGAGGTGGTTACGCAAGGGGAAAAATATTAGAAAGGCAATTGAAAAGGCAAACAAAAAATATCCAGAGGAAGCTCTAGAAATTGACGATACAAACAGCGATGATGTGGCAGATCATTATGATTACATAATGCAACATCAAGAAATTATGAATAATATTTTCAGCTCAAGTAATTGATCTTCTTTTGGAAACGTATGGGATGACAATCATGAATAAACCAAACACTATTTTCCAATTTAAAATCACCCTTAAGAATATCAATCCTACCATTTGTCGTAGAATACAAGTGCCATCGAAATACTCTTTCTGGGATTTACATGTCGCAAGTTAGGAAAGGGGGACGACCTCAAATAATCAAATATAAACACGCTGAAATAATATTATTTGACAATTTAAGGACGTCCCTCAAAAACATAAAAATTATTCATGGGAAATTTTATGAGCTTTCTTACAGACATATTCGGGAATAGCAAAAAACAGCTTGGAAAAGTAGCAACCCGTCTCATACCTAGGCTAAAGGAAGTTAGAGAAAGGTGGACTGAATACTGTTTAGCGCTATTGAATGAAATGGGAGTTTCACCAGCAAAAACCATACTATCAGAAGATGGTTTAGCTTCTGTTGCTGCCTTTCAGTATTTCATGTTCACCCAACTTTCCCATGAAAAAAAATATATCAAAATTGCTAAAAGAGAAGAGTTTTTCGATCTAATTGCTAACATGATAATCCATGAGAATAATATTGTCAGAGACACCTTCATATTCAAGCTCAAGTGCTTCCACGAAACAACCGAAGCATCAAAGCTTATTTTTAGTTTATCAGAGTGCGTAGCAAAGGAGCTTGTTGGGAAGAAAGCTGTCTTAGGTGAGTCAGTAGCACTATCGTCTAATGTAAATTTTCTCATTGTCATGACCAAAATGATTACAGCTGAATCTTTCAGGGATTTTAAAACTGCAAAGGAATTCGAGAACATATTGGACACCATGTTTAACTCTGACACGTAAACCCAAAAAGACAGCTAACCAAAAAATGCAGCGGACACAAAAAGCCGGCGAGTTTTTTGGTATAATTGAAAGTTTTTCGGTGGCTTTTTGTGGCCGCTGCATTTTAACGTTAAGTACCAAGATATTATGGAACTAAGCGAATTAGCCACAAACGATTTGACAGATGCTGAGCAAGCTCTATTTGATAGCCTTCCCGGACCACCGGTTTCCGCTGTTATCAGATCGACAAACATCTGGATCATCGAGTGGTTGCCATCAGACGAGCAACGTACTGGAAGGCTTCTGCATGAATGGATGCAAGAGCATAGGCGTGGTTGGTCAGTATAAATCTCGCCAAAAAGTCCGGAATGATACCGGTATTACACCTTGAGGCTCATGGTAATGAAATGTGCCTTGGATTACTGGATGGTAATGGAGGTGTTGAAGTACTAACATGGGATGAATTAACCGAACCCCTTCAGAGGTTAAATCTGGCGACTCGCTGCAACCTGGTTCTTGTAGTCGCCGCTTGTATTGGTTTTGCGGGGATTAAGGCACTTGTTAGAGGACCTCGAGCCCCAGCTATTGCGCTCGTAGGACCCAATGCCCCAATAATGAGCGGTAGCCTGCTCTCTGGCACTAAAGAGTTTTATAAGCGGTGGATGGACGGCAACCCCAATTTTGCTGAAATCGCTGCCAGTGCCTCTCGTGAATCCGGGACTGTTTCTTTTGCGTGGGAACCATTTGCTGTTCTTGCCTATGATGCCTTGGCTAAGCAGGTAGTCATATCGATGCGCAAAGATCAGCAACGGATGCAAGTACGCCGAATTCATCAGCGGATGGTTGAGCAAAATAGGTGGTCAGCAGCAGAGATTGAGCATCGATTATCGCTCCTTACTCCATCGCTTCAGGCGAATTTAACACAGCGGTTGTGGGATGAGATGTTCATGATTGATCTTTATCCAGAGAATAGAGAGAGGTTTGGTGTCAATTGGGCCAGGGAAATTGAAATGGTCCTAGCGTAAGTTTACTATAATATCAGAATAAAGGGGTCAAATCTTTGATTGACTTACCTGTAGTGACTTGCTATATTTACAAATCATGTCCAGACCACTTAGGATAGAATTCCCAGATGCATGGTATCATGTTATGAACCGTGCCAGGCTTGGGCAGGAGGCCTTTCCCGCCAGGGAGGATT
>JAFDHL010000276.1 GCA_019308785.1 Deltaproteobacteria bacterium | reverse complement strand
ATTGGTTAGGTAAAGCTGTTTCTTCTGCTGCAGAAGGGATTCGTATTCTAATTAAAGATCATAAAGATGATGGAAATGAAGAAACTCAAAATAATTTCAGTGAGGTTTATAGTGTTATCGATGAAATAATTACAAGACTATATTTTTCCTCTGAACAATCTGAAGAAGAGAACAATGAGCGAGAATCAATTGATTTTGATGAGCTACTAAGCAATTATTATTTCAAGATAAAGCCATTACTTAAACAAATCCTTAAATTTGCAATCAATAAATATAATGGAGTGATGTTTGCTTCTACCGCACATCATTTCATGGAGTTACTGAATAAAGTAATTAAATATGATCCAAAGGGAGTATTACATCTTGCTGCAAGAGTGGCTGAATCAAGTGAAGCTACAAACTACAATCTTGACTCGCTAGCTATCCGTGAGGTTATTAAGTTAGTGGAGGCAATTCTGGCCGACCATAGAATTGAAGTTCGTGATGGTGAGCCACTTGAAGACCTGCTAACCCTTTTAGACATGTTCGCAAAAGCAGGATGGCCCGAAGCTCTTCAGCTAGTCTTTCGCCTTGATGAGGTTTTTCGATAGTCCCATGTGGAAGGGACAGTGGGAAGCGAGATGTCCATAAATAACTAAATAACTCAACACATCCAGCATTAATCCGATTCTGTGATGGAATTAGCCGGACAGCCAATGCACACACTGCACCAAATTTATGGTATTGATTTCAGTGGGGCTCAAGACGCAGGCAAGAAGATCCGGATTGCCGAAGGCCACCCGAGGTAGGAGCCCAGTGTATTAGTAGTGCATGCTGGGATCTGTGCGGGGGGTGCCGAGCGACCGTTATCCATACCGCGACTTAATGAGAAAATAAAAAATGTGTGGAGTGGGTTTTAGTGAAGAGTTAAGGTTTGACCCCCTTTCCCAAGCGGTTTACATGGAGTTCACGTCGCCCTCCAAAATGGCCTAAACCAGATTTAGTATCTGTCTGCACGAGTCTGGAATTTGTTTAGGATACGCTTCGAAAAGATCTGCTAAAGGCTATATGAAAGGAAGGGTACCGAATAAACCAATGCACCAGATGCAACTCCCAAGCCTGAAATGACACCATGTATCTCCTGAGCATACATTATGAGAATGCCAAGAAAAATGACGCCGGTAAGCTTTGTTTCGAAAGAAAACGAGGGAAAATTCGTAAATGGACGCTGATTCCCTCAGGGCCTGCCGGGCGTGAACTTTTGCAGTTTATAGCCCTTGCTTGTGGAGGCCCCGGTTTTCTTGCTCGTCTCCCATGCGACTTACATCGTTTCTGCCGGATCTCCGGCACCCCATTTCATATAGAGATATTACTGGTCCGTCATTCGCCATATGATGGTAGGTCGCTCACCCCACATCTATTCGGCAGCGGCATTGAGATAAATGACGGAGGCCAGGTCAAAATTTTAAAAAAAAATAATTGCCGAATGCTGCCTCCAGGTATTTCGATCTTTAAGCCCCCCTTGGGCAGCGGTAACTTAAAATACCTCATCCTTGGCTATGGTTCCCAATGGCGGCCCCATGAGAATACGGATGTATTTGATTTCAGAGATCCTTTTCATCGCATAACCCGGTTCCATTCCCTCTTCAGTTCGGATGTACCCATTACCGATCCCATCGCTTTTCTGTTTCGCTTGCATTATAAGGCTATTCGATGCTCTCGATTCCCTGCACAACAGACCATAGGGAAGCTGAGTGCACTATTCAAAGAATATCTTAACATCGAGACAGGTCGCTGGCTTGAAAAGAGATGCGATTTTGAACAGGAGTGGTATCAGTTGCGTCCCTGGCAACAACGTGTTGCGTTGCCGATCCTTGATGCTGTCCGACACATAATCGATGCTTCTCCAAGAAGCGGGACTCCTCTGGACCGGCCGGGCATAATGCTGTTGGACCGGCCGGATCTTTTCTGTACAGAAAAGATATTTCCACGCTGGATCATGCTCATGAATCGTTTACTGCCGGCGATGCAATGCGTGGTCACGCTTTCCGACAAGGCCCGTTCGAATTTCCCCCGCTCCACTCAAAGAAAGCGATTGCCCCTACCGCCTGCGGCTGTCCCGACGGAATTAAAAACCAAGAAAACCCGCTTGTCCCGCGGGACCATTTTACTTATCGATGTGGACAGTCGCCTTCCGAATCTAGCGCTCATGAAACTCAGCCGTTATTACAAGGAGCAGGGCCGTAAGGTCGTCCTTGCCCGGAAGAGCAGCAAGATCAAGGGTGCAAAAGGGGTTTACGCCAGTTCGGTTTTCTTCTCTCCCGCATCCACTCGTCGCGTCGTTGCGTTGCGGGCGTATTACGAGGATTCGCTAATCGTTGGCGGTTCCGGGGTTGATATTCACAGCCGTCTTCCCCAAGAGATTGAGAAACTGCCGGCCGACTACGGTCTTTATCCTGAATTGGGTGACCGTGCCATCGGTTTTCTCACACGGGGATGCCCCTTTAAATGTCCTTTTTGCATCGTCCCGCTTAAGGAAGGGAAAACGCATCAGGTCAGCAATCTTGATGAACTCTTACAAAACGATAGGGAAAAATTGATTTTGCTTGATGATAATATTCTTTCCCATTCCAGGGCAGGCGAAATTTTGGAAGATATGGCACGGCGCAATCTTCAGGTCAACTTCAACCAGACACTGGATATACGCCTGCTTGACAAAGAAAAAGCGCGACTGCTGCGTCGTATTCGTTGCTCTAACACTAAGTTCACTCGGCCAGCATACCATTTCAGCCTCAATGACACCAGCAATCTGGATCGAGTTCGGAGAAAATACAGACAACTGGGTTTTACCCCGAAGGATAATGTCGAATTCATTTGCATGTATGGATACAATACAGCACTAGCCGAAGACGTTGAACGCTTCCATTTTCTTCGATCTCTGCCCGGCGCATATGTGTTTGTACAGCGCTACCAGCCGATTCCGGGAGGACCGGCCCCCATTCTTAAAAAATTCTTTGATGATAATGCAGATAAACTTATCAATGAGCTTTTAAAGATAATATTTCCGCAAAATATGAAAAGTATGGAAAAATATTACCGGTGGTTAAGTAAGCTTTATGTCATGACTTTCGGCAAATTACACATGGGTCTGGTGGATACCATATTCAGGTATAACAATCGAGACCACAAGGGCCGGTATATAGCCACTTTGGCCGGGACCATGAAAAATCATTCGCTACCTTAAGATGGAAGCTATGGGTCTGGTAGAATTCTCCTGTCCGAATCAAGAAATTTTCAAGATTCGATATCAAAGAGAAGCGGAGGATTATTCGGAGATCGGTAAGGGAATGGGTGATATCGGTGCCTCGGCATTCAGCCTGAACAAGGTACGACTGGGGAGCGGGACGTCCTTAAATAGTTAAATAACTCAACACGGCCGGCATTAATCTGATTCTGTGATGGAATTAACCGGACAGCCAATGCACACACTGCACCACATTTATGGTCTTGATTTCAGCGGGGCTCAAGACGCACAGAAATGAATCGGGACGCTCTTTAATTATTAAATAACTCAACACAGCAAGCACTAATCCGAATTTTTGATGGAATTAGCCGGGCAAACAATGCACCCATAACATCGCATCTGTGATATTGATTTCAGCGGGGCGCAAGACGCAGGTAAGAAGATCTGGATTGCCGAAGGCATTATAGAACAGGAGTCGCTTCTAATTGAAAAGTGCTTCAGGGCAAGAGATTTAAAAGA
>JAFDHL010000275.1 GCA_019308785.1 Deltaproteobacteria bacterium | reverse complement strand
CCTGAAAAAAACCTTGACTTTCTGGTCTGGTCTGGTCAGACTAAATAAAAGGAGGCGATGGGTATGCTTATAAACAATATTTCAGAGGCAAAGGCCCAGTTATCGGCCCTTATTGAGAAAGTCATGGCCGGGCAAGAGGTGATCATTGGTAAAGCAGGGAAGCCCGTTGCAAAGCTTGTGCGGTATGAACGAAGCGAGAAACCGCGCCGCCCCGGCGCCCTAAGAGGGAAAATCAAAATAGCAAGTGTTCGGGATGGTGGATTCATGAACCTCTTACTTGATACTCATGTTCTTTTATGGTGGCTTGACGATAACCCTTCCCTTTCCAAAAAAGCGAAGACTGAAATTTCCGACGGTAAAAACCTGGTTTTTGTCAGTGCTGTCGTCATTTGGGAAATAAGGATCAAGCAGGCATTGGGAAAACTGCAAATTCCCAGGAATTTTCGGAGGGTGTTGGATGATCAGCCCTTTGAGATGTTGGATATCACTGTTGAACACGCACACGCGGTCGGGGATCTTCCATCACATCACCGAGACCCGTTTGACAGGATGCTTGTAGCCCAAGCGCAAGTAGAAGGTCTTACGCTTGTGACAGGTGATATTCGCTTGAAAAAATACAAAATCCCGCTTATTGAGTTGAGGCTTAATATCACCCGGATCAGGAAGATGGTTCAGGTCTGTAGTACCGATTTGCCCTGGCATCTCATGAACAAACTAATCACCCTCTTTGAAGGCATCCCGAAGCAATTTGGATTGACGGTTGTAGGCCTCACGGGGGTTCTCGGGATCTTTCATCAGTGATATCTCCTGGGTTATAAGACGAGCGATATTGAGTATATGGGCTTCTCTTTTTCCGGATTCCCGCTTGTATAAAGGATGGTCCCGATTGATATAGATGATAGTACCCTCTGTCATGCATTCCGGGCCATCCTCTCCTAAATGATCCAGGCAGCAAGTCACTCCTGCGTCGCCGAACTTGAGCCTTTTCACAACCGCATTCGGTGTGGCGATCTTAAGAGAAGGTTTTCGCTCCTTCTTGGGTTTCTCATAGCTACTATCCAATGTGGAGTCGACTTCATCTGAAGGAGACGTATTTTCTTCCCCTATGTCTTCTGCCTTGATCCCGTTGGGCTCTTTCTCTTTTACAGGTGTCTCGACACCTGTTTCCCCATCACCTCGCATTCCTTCCTCCGCTAAAGGAACAACGCCGAATGGGCTAAACTCCGGGTTCAGTATTAATGCTTGGTGTATGCGCTGCAAAGCCTCCTTTAGTGCGCGGCTGACCCTTCGATTCTCGCGCTGGGAAGCCAACTGACTGTATGCTCTCCTGACCTCGGCCATGGTTTTGTCCATAGCCTCAAGGAATGACTTGTATTCCTGGGAATCCTCTAAAAACCCCGATCGATCGCTCGTTAATGGGAGGAAGTCGGCATTAATCTCCCCCCTGATGCGTGTTGCCGCTTTTCCCCAGGAAGCCATCTCAAATAGCTCACGCCGAACAGTCACGCCCTTCACCTTGATCTCTATGCCCATGTCATCCTTGGAGGCACGATAAGCTGGAAGAATCACGACTTCCCCGTGGATAATGCCGTATTCATTGCCATGCATAACGGGAATGCGGTTGCCTGCCACGGTCCTGGGCGTCACCCTGTATCCGTTTACGTATATTGAGAAGTCCCTGGCGCGTATAGGCGTCCCTTCGGCAATTTTCTGGGTCACGTCCTCTGGCTTAAAGGCCCTTTTCAGTTCCACAAGGCGGACGGTGGTTCCGTCGCCTCTTTTATTATCCCTTTCCAGACGAGTGAAGGGAATCTTCCACGAGTCACCCTTCTCAACCCAGCGCGCTTTGTCGAAGACCGCCCGGGCTGTGAAATTCCCTTTCTGCGTAAAGACCTCAAAGCGGGAAGCAGCGGCCAGACTGGCGAATTTGCCGATGCCGAATTGCCCAATTCTGTTTCGCCCGAATCGGGGAGACAGGGGATTTGAAAGCTTTTCATCCGATCCAACATTGAAGTACTGCTTGAGCCCCTCCATGTCCATTCCTTCACCGTTATCCGCAACGACAATCTCATTCTCAGTGACGGTCACGTCCACCCGTGTTGCGTCTGCATCATAAGCATTGTTGACCAGTTCCCTGATCAGTTCAATGCTCTGTTCATAAAGCCGCTCCCCGATTGTGATAATATGGCTCTTATCAACGGTAATCGCAAGATAGGATGTCTTCTCTGACATGGTTTAGGTCTCCTTGATATCGGTTTCGTTGTTTTTAAGTCTCATTAACATAAAGGCATGAATCAGATTGAACTAAAAAAACAAATCGGGCACATTCCATTTTTATCTTATGCGAAACAGGGAATAAAGGTCAGCTCAAAGATAAAGAGGTGCTCTACCAAATGGCACCATCGAGCTTCTTTTACATAAGATACATTGCATCTACTCTATGCTAACCTTTTAGAAACTCAAGCTGTTCATCTGTTGATGAAAACATAGAAAGATCCAATTCCTCAAACTCATCGGCACCACGAAGTTCCTCGCGGAGCCCATGCAACTGAAAAATCCTTACCACTGCAAGCTGCCCGGGGCATTGAGCGACAAGCTTACTATTTTGTCTTGAAGTCCTTCAGACGAGTACACCCTACTAATCGATCCATTGTCTTAAGAGTAAACACCTTGCCGCGTGTTGCAACAAGCATCTTTTCCATATCTCCCTTTCGAACACCAAAACCACGACCTCCGATACAGGCAATAACTTCATATTTTCTTTGCCCCTCGGGTTGTCCCTCCATGCTTAATTCGCCAAGATGCTGAATTCTGGTAGCTTTATCGCGGGCCGTACCATCATCTTCCGTTATTTTTGCCTCAATGATAATCTGAGGGTTGAATTCACTTGGAATAATGAAATCCGGTGTCTGGTCAAAACCATTGATGCTCTCGGCACGCTTTGTTTTTCGATAGCTGATACCCGATTTAGTCAAAACATCTTCAATGGCCGACTCAAGACTGTCTCCGATCAAATCACTCACTGAATCACGATGTCCTGCAAACGGCCTTCCAAGAAACCTTTCATACAAAAGCATGGCATATGGTACTCCCATACCGGAAAGGGATTGGAGCGCTGATATGCCTGACTTTGTGTCGGCTTTGTCAAGCCGGTGGATTCTTTTTTCTTCGATCTTTGGCGCACCCTCGATAAGCAAATCACAAGCAGTTTTAACGAGTGCCCTCAAGCGGACCGCAGTTACACCCGAATCCTTCAATGGTGCCTCAGGTGCCATACGAACCTTGCGATCCAAAGAACGAACAAACCCCTGAGTTACTTCAGTGCCTGTTTTTTGTGTTGTAATGTATGCCCATTCCGGCGGAGTAAATCCTAACATGGCTCGTAAGACGATGATAGAGATGGGTTCGGAAATCGTGACGGGAAGGATTTTCTCCGGCTTCAGTTTTGTAAAACCTGATGTGGCATGCTTAAGTGCTTCATAGCCCTTTTCAAAAACAGGATATTCAATAAATCCGACCCCCTTAGGCAGAGTTAGAAAATCTGATTCAAGGCATGAGAAAACCGAAGAGATATAAACATCAGTATTTTTCAGAATCTCTTCAAGGGTTGCCTCAAAAGGAAATTTCATGGCCGGGTCTTTCATATATAACCTCACTCTCTCGTATCATCATGGCCTGTTTTTCCGGAGCAGTACTAAGAGTATCATCAAGATACATTTCTACGCTTTGGGGGCCGCCAAAATTAGATATCCAGTCATCAACTTTTTTTAAACGTGCTTTTGTGGCAATTTCTCTATTCCAGCCAATCCTTAAAGTCCAGATTGCAAGGCGAATCAGGTGCCCGAAGATGATACAACGAATATCTCCTCTTGTGGGGTTCATATTGCCCTGCCTCAGCAATTCAATATCTTCATTCACGATCGAAGCAAGGCCCTTTGGGCTATCAGTGACCCATTTTCGACTTACTGTGCCTGTGGACCTGGAAACAAACACAGTATCTGTTATGGAGGAGCGGGTATTGCTAATGTGAATGGAAGCCCCCATTTCTGCTGGACACGGTAAAGATGCAGAACAGGTAAGGCCTGCATCTAGTATGGCAACAGCAATTGGATAATATGCACTCAAGTCATTATGATGATACGTAAAAACCAATGGAGAGCCTGGTTTTAAAGCACAGGCCATATTTTGGAATACGTTCGAAAGCCCTTGTGTAAAGTGGGTTATGTCTCTTCCCATGTTCTCGTTACCAGTGAGTTCTTCAGTATTTCGAGTAGTGGGATCTCTAAATGCCCTTATCTCCTTTCCAAGCATTCTACGCAGCCATACATAACAAAAGTCCATTAACTCGGCGTATTGAACATTACCAAAATACGGCGGATCAGTGAACACACCATCCAGACTGTTTTCCGCGATCTTTCTTTCAGCAGCATCTTTACAGGCGATTTCCACCTTTCTTGGCACGCGTCCCCGTCCGTTACCCTTATCGCCGATCCATTCATTTTTAATTGCTACTCGAATTTTTTTCCCTGCCCTTTGACTGATCTCAAATGGAAAATCGCAATATTCCTTAGCCTTCAGAAACTTATCAATGATATTACTCCAGCCTCCTGAACCTACATTTATCCTCTTTTCCGTATTGCGAATCCCCAGGAAATTCGATTCACACTGAATCAAACCAACGGGAAATCCGTGCACGGAAAAAATATCCAAGGATTTAAGTGCCATGGTGTCATAGCGACAAAGCATGTTCTGATACCGGAGCAGGTCTGAAAGATTTGTTGCCAGGGCATTGCGGACCCTTTTGTTCTTTTGCCTGTCAATAATCCGGCAACTCAGCTCTAATCCGACCTTTTGTCGTGGGTTGAACATCTCAAAGTAATGCCTGTAACCCCAACGGTGCAGCCTATTGGTTTCATCACCGTGAGGTATACTGTCTCCGGGAATAAACCGGGTGCGCATTTTTTTCCATTGATCTTCGGACTCTCTAACCCTTGCCAGATCTTCAACGTCCGGCCTTTTAAAAAATCGCCCCTTGTGACCGGGCTTGCAAGAAGGGCAATAGTACTCAATTGCAAATAGCCGGTGTTTAGGTGGGCCAGCGTCTCCCCTTGGGTAGGTATTAAGCTTTCCACAGTGGGAGCAATTGCAGCGGTTTCGTCTTGCAGGACCGGATCTACCGAGCCTTGCGCCACAATGAAAACAATTTCCAGGGTCTTTTTGGCTTTGGGTTTCTGTCAGTCCCCCACATTTTGGACAAATAAAAACATTTTTTGGATGCCTCCGATCCTGAGAGATCAGGTAGCCGGGGAAAAGATCGAATTCTTTTCCGCATTCTGCGCATGCCTGGACCTTGACCCATAGAAAATACTTCACATGGGCATCCGGTGATCCACAATACTCACAGCGCGTACGATAAAAATGACCGATTTGTTTTTCAAGCAACGACCTTAATTCCTGAGCAGCTTCGGTATAAGAGTTTAGATCCAGATGCTCCAGCTCTTGCTTGACGATCCAATATGACATCGGATTAATATCATACCCTATCACTTCGCAGCCAACCCGGTTGGCCTCTAACAACGGCGTACCACCCCCCATAAAAGGGTCCGCCACCCTTATTCCATTCAGGTCATTTGACTCATAGAAGGATTCACGCAATGGCTTATCGGTGAATTCGGATAACAACAAACCCCGAAAAAGGGTTCCTGGCCGCCGTGCAAACCACTTGTGCACCGCAATAATCGGGCGGTAGTTTTGCTGAATCTGCTTCTCCCGAAGCGCCAGATTCGCAATAAAAGGTATGTCAAAATTACGTTCAATCATAACCTTGTAGTTTACCCCTGCTTCCGGTTGTCCATTTCCCAGATCAGTTCCGTCTTCATCTGCGAAAAAGGATGCGGGTTATCCAGTCCCCAACGAATGTTGTTAGTCATGTAGTTTCTCCATATTCTGGGGCAAATATTAGATTTGAGGTTTATGCGATGCTCTCTAAAAGACTTCTCATTACATCAACAAAGCCTTCGGACTGTGTGATAAGCTCCTCAGCTTCTTCAGATGAAAATTCTACAAGTTCCTGATAGTCTCCACGCTGGCGCGATTTAAAAACCAGATCATAGAAGCGCCCCCATGAAGCATCGATTTTCCCTGTTTTTACCAAGGAGCGATGAACGGCAGCGCGAACCCCGGTATGCTTGCTGAATTTTTCCCCTTCTCTCAGAAGAACCGCGCTTGCCGAGTAAAAGCATCCATAATATGCCCGGTTGATGGCAAAAACGAATCTTCCTGCCAGTTGTTCAGACCGCGCTGATTGCAATGCCTCATGGGCTTTTTCCATCCAGTATCTTATGACTTCTATCCTGGCTTCCTCGTTCTTCATGCAACGACTCCTTGATCTAATATCTCTTCGTGGATAGGCAGCACTGAAAATGTACCTTCATTCCATTCTGTGGCCGTGGTGATGAGGGTGCTAATGATGACATCATATCTTAGCTGTATTTCATAAAGGGCATTGTTGATGGCCTTCCGTTCATCCCATGAAACAGGTCGGGAGGTCAAAACAAGAAGGTCAATATCAGATTCCTCATCATCATCCCCTCGCGCTTTCGATCCAAAAAGAACTACTTTTTTTACAGGGAATCTCTCCCGCAACATCTTCGAGGCTTCAATAACTGCATGCTTTTCTCGATTGTCCAAGCTTAAATTATATATGGTACTCATGACATTACCTCTCAATAACTCTTATTCGGGATATATGGCTGTTACTTTTAAACTTCTTCATAGGCTTGACATGACCAGCTTGTTGTCGCCCCAGATAAGCCGGTTGCGGAAGTCGTCACGATGGGCCTTTGCCGGATCAAACAAATTACCCTGCACCATGGCCCGGGAGGCCGGTTCATCAATCGTCTCGATTTTCTGAATCGGCATGGCACACCCGGCAATGTCCACCGTCCACCGGTTGCCGTACTCATCGTACTTCCCCTCCTAGATCAGCTCAGTCTTCATCTGCGAAAACGGATGCGGGTTATCCAGCCCCCATCGTGTGTTGTTAGTCATGCGATTTCTCCGCTATCAATGAAACTCCGATTTTTAGATCGAGTAGTTGGCTTTTTTTCAAGCTAAATAATGACCGCACCCTGACGTTTTCTCCTTGATCAGTATTTTTCGTATAATGTACTCCTGGAAGCCAAAAGCGGCTTGCCAAGCCTTGCAACGCAACTACAAAAACCAAGGCCGCTTAGCAGCCGGTCTGTAGATTCTTTCTATTCCGCT
>JAFDHL010000027.1 GCA_019308785.1 Deltaproteobacteria bacterium | reverse complement strand
TGCCCGTTTGGCCTCGGCCGCATACTCCTCCGGTTTATATGGAATAGCAGGGCATTGATCTCTGTTGGCTACCACGCCCGAAAGGGCGCATGTGATCATGCATGTACGCTCATAGTTGTGGTTTTCGGTTAGCCAGAATGATGACATATTCACTCCTTGACGCTTCCGTAAAAGCTACATCTACCGTTCGACAGGCTCACGGCCCTGAGCAAAGCCGAAGGGCGGCGTTGCACTGCATCCTCGCCCTGTTAAATTCTCGCCATGCTGTACGCCTTCCACCCTCCGTAGCAAGGCTACTGCGGAGGACGGGCATTCCTCAAGATTTGTGCGCCTTGTATCTGCAGCTTTTACGAAAGCGTCTGAAATTTATTGATATACTATGCACTCCAAATTTCTATTTGAACCCTACCACACATTCCCACCCTCCTGTTGAAAGTCCGCTTTTTGTTTGGCAGAGCGGAAGGGGTCGGGATGCAGACATTTTCCCAGTGTATACTCTATTTTCCTTTAAAGTTCGGTTCCCTCTTTTCCATAAAGGCCATCATACCCTCCATGGCGTCTTCGGTGGAAATAGCCCTGCCAAGGGCCTCGCACAGATAATCCACGGCCTCTTCAAATGGCATATCACTCATGGCCCTGAAAGCTTCTTTCCCGATACGCATTCCAATAGGGCTCTTGGATGTGAGGAGCTTCAGAGTCTCTTGAACCTCGTCATCCAGATGTTCCGGTTCAACGGCCCGGGTGATAAGCCCCATATTCTCAGCCTCGGGGGCTGGTACTTTCCGTGCAGTCAATACCATTTCCATGGCCTTTTTTCTCCCAACGTTTCGGTAAAGCAGGGCCCCGACCATCATTGGGAAAATACCTACATTTACTTCGGGGGTGCGAAAAAATGTGTCGTTTCGAGCAATGATGATATCACAGGAGAGCATCAGGCCCAGACCGCCGGCAAGACATGGCCCATTGACCTTAGCAAGTAAAGGCTTCCCAAACCCGGACATCTTTTTTAGAAGTTCGGCATAGTTCCTGGTACCGGACAGCCGATCTTCCCCTTCCTTTGCCAGGGTGACGGCAAGATCGGCCCCGGAGCAAAATGCCTTTTCTCCTTTTCCTGTGATACAGACAGCATGCACCGTTTCGTCCTGATCAGCCCTGTCAAAGTAATCCATAAAGGACGTAATCATCTCCTGGCTAATGGCGTTTCTTCTTGACTCGCGATTGATTGTCAGGAAGGCAGCGCGGTCATTCACCTTATAGATAAGGTCATTATTCATTTTCCGGTTCCTCTTCTTCGATCTCCACCAGGATGTCTCCGGGGGCCACCTTTGCATCTACAGTTGTTTTTATCGCTGTTACCCTGCCGTTATAAGGGGCCTTCAGGGTTGTTTCCATCTTCATGGCGGTTACCACGATCAATCCCTGGCCCTTTTTCACAAGGTCTCCTTCTTCGACCATAATTCGAACCACTACAGAGGGCATAGGAGGTGTTACATCACCGGGGGCTTGATCTATGCCCGTTCGCCTGCCACGGCGCAAAGGCAATTGATCCGCATCTTCGACCAAAAAACTCCGGCCGTTTACAAAAACGTGTTTTCCATGTCCTCCCCGTATATGAAAGGCCTCGATTGCCTTTCCATCCACTACCAGATGAAGGCAATTATTCGAAACGGCCCGGTAGCCGACATGATATGTCTCTTCCCCAATGATAAACTCTATGTTCTGCTCGCTACCTGAACTGAAGGCATCAACATCGGCAGTCTCTTGTGCAATCTTAAGTCGATATTTCAAGGTCTGGTCTCTTTTTTGCTTATTCCTGGGTTAAGGAATGAAGATAAATCAGTTTCTCAAACGAGCCTGTTAAGGTTACGCCGGTTAGCCCGTTGACCAGTTTGCCAGTTAATCCTGTTGATCCGGCAAACTGGCAAACCGGACAACGAGAGCGTTAAATCTTCCATGCCCTGAGCGTTTCCCAGGGCGTTGGCCAGCCTCTCTCTTTTGCTGTTGCAGACGGCTTGGCGGATGAAGTCATTTCGTCTACCACATAAGCGATTCTTGCCAGATCAGCATCTTCCATCTTTTGAGTCCAGTCTCTAAAATTATGGTCTATGAAATCGGTATAAGTATTACCTTCTGCGAACTCAGAAGATTTCAGAATATCTATTAAAAACGGGATTATGGTGCGAATCCCCAAGATGACATAGCTCTCGAGGGCACGGGTCATGCGCATGCGGGCTGCTTCTCTGGTTCCGGCCATGACAATCAACTTGCCGAGAATCGGGTCATATTCTACTGGGACTTCAAAGCCCTCGTAGATGCCGCAATCATTTCGAACCCCGGGGCCGGCAGGTTCCCGGTGAAGTAACACAAGTCCGGGTGAAGGGAAAAAATTAGCCTCCGGGTCCTCCGCATAAATGCGGCATTCAATGGCGTGTCCCCTCCGTGTGATATCTTGCTGTTTGAATGCCAAAGGCTTCCCAGTGGCGATCTCCAGTTGTAGCCTTACAAGATCAATACCGGTGGTCATCTCTGTAATGGGGTGCTCCACCTGAAGCCGAGTATTGACCTCTAAAAAATAAAATTGTCCTGATGGTTCTAAGAGAAACTCCACGGTTCCGGCGTTGACATATCCCGAGGCCAAAGCTACAGACAGGGCCGCATTTCCCATGGCGTCTTGAAGGGAAGGTGTCATCGCAGGGGAGGGCGTTTCCTCGATGATTTTCTGATGCCTCCGCTGGATGGAACATTCCCTTTCAAACAGGTGCACAACATTGCCGTGTTGATCGGCCAGGATTTGGAATTCAACGTGACGGGGCGATTCCACGCACTTCTCCAGATACAGAGAGCCGTTTCCGAATGCCTTCTCAGCTTCACTCATGGCAGAGAGACAGGCTTCTTCCATTTCCTCCTGTTCAGAAACGATTCTCATCCCTTTACCGCCGCCTCCAGCAACCGCCTTGACCAGAACAGGATACCCCATTCGTTCCGCCTCCTGATACAAAAGCGCAGGATCGGTCGTGGCTTCCAGCATCCCGGGGATCACCGGGACGCCGGCCTTTTCCATCATGGTCCTCGCCAGGGTCTTGTTTCCCAGGTCCCGTATGACACGGGAAGGGGGGCCGATAAAGGTGATGCCGGATGTTTCACAACTCTCCGCAAAGTCCGGGTTTTCAGCCAAGAAACCGTATCCCGGATGAATGGCCTCAGCACCGGTTTTTTCTGCCGCAATAATAACCTGGTTAATATTAAGATAGCTTTTGGAGGGTTCCGATTCTCCCAACAGGACCGCTTCGTCCGCTTCTAAGACATGGGCTGCGGCCGCGTCTGCATCAGAATAAACAGCGACTGTTTGAATTCCCATTTCCCGGCAGGTCCTCATGATCCTGACGGCTATTTCCCCTCTATTGGCAATCAGTATTTTCTTGAACATAATGTGCTCTTTATCAAACAGTCGCGAGACATGAGTATGGTTTAGAACGTGAATCTGACGGTCTAATGGACGACAATGGCTCAAGGCACAAGGCGCAAGGAAAAACTTCCCTCAGTACAAGTGTCTTTTTAGCCCCCATTGCAATACTCAGCCAAATGCATCATTTTTTGCCCTATATTTCACCAACGATACCTAACGCCTTGCGCCTTGTGCCTAACGCCTTTACGCCTATGTTACATCCTGAATGTTCCATACCCATACACATCATCCCTGAGTGGTGCATTTAAGGATGCTGAGATGGCCAGCCCGAGCACATCTCTTGTTTTTGCGGGATCAATGATCCCGTCATCCCATATGTTGGCGGTGGAATAGTACGCATTTCCCTCGCGCATGGCCGAAGCGATAATAGGTTCCTTGATTTGACGGACCATCTCTTCGGGAAGGGGAGGCTGTCCTTCTCGGGCCAATTGATCGTTTTTCACGGTGATCATGACGTCTGCCGCCTGCTCACCGCCCATGACCCCGATCTGGGCATTGGGCCATATCCATAAAAAGCGAGGAGAGTAGGCCCGGCCGCACATGCCATAGTTGCCCGCTCCGAAAGAGGCTCCGATAATCACAGTAAATTTCGGGACCGTGGCCGTGGACACCGCATTGACCATCTTGTGGCCATCCTTGGTGATTCCTATTCGTTCGTATTCCTTCCCAATAATGTAACCGTTAATGTTCTGGAGAAACACAAGGGGAATGCCACGTTTATCGCAAAGCTGGATGAACTGGGTGGCCTTTAGTGAGCTGTCAGAAAAAAGAACACCGTTGTTCCCCAGGATGCCCACGGGATAACCATGGATATAGGCCCAGCCGCAGACCAGGGTCGGTCCGTAAAGGGCCTTGAATTCAAGGAATTCACTCCCGTCAACCATTCGTGCGATAACCTCCCGAACATCGTAGGGCGTGGCCAAGTTTTTGGAAACGATGCCGTAAATCTCCTCGGGTTCGTATAGAGGGGGTTTAGCTTCCCTTAAACCTATCTCCGTTTTTTTGGGAGGCGGGAGATTTTTGATGATCTGGCGGATGATCTCAATGCAGTGGGCATCATCTTCAGCGAAATAGTCGGAGACACCTGACTCCATGCAATGTACATTTGCCCCTCCCAGTTCGTCGGCCGTTACCTCTTCACCTGTGGCCGCAAGGACAAGAGGCGGGCCTCCCAGGAAAATAGCCCCGGTGCCCTTAACGTGGACCACGTCGTCACTCATTGCCGGGATGTAGGCGGCTCCCGCAGTACATAATCCCATCACCCCGCAGATCTGGGGAATTCCCATCTTTGAGAGGATGGCCTGGTTGTAAAATATGCGACCGCCATCATCCGCATCAGGAAAGATCTCGGACTGGAGAGGTAAATAGGCGCCACCGGAATCCACCAGATAGATAATGGGGAGGCTGTTTTCCATGGCAATGGTCTGGGTCCTGATCCCCTTCTTGACCCCCATAGGATATATGGTTCCACCCTTGATCATGGAATCATTGGCATGCACAATCACCTCACGGCCTTCAACCACGCCAATACCGGTAATTATCCCTGCGCCATGGATTTTTTTGTCATACATGTCCCTGGCGGCAAGAGGTGCTATTTCCAGAAAAGGCGTGTTCCTGTCAAAAAGGAGTTCCAGCCGGTTACGGACCGGCAGTTTGTTTTGTTGGGCCAGCCTGCCCCGGGCCTTTTCCGAGCGGTTGTTAAGTGCTGTTTCCAGCTCTTTTCTGAGATCCAATACCAGTGCTTGCATGGCCTGGTAATTCTCCTTATATTCCTCGCTGGATGTGTCTATTTTTGTCTCTATGACTTCCATATTACCACCATCAAAATCATTCGTGGTTTAACTACTGACTCATCAATACGTTGTCCGCGATTTTCATGCGGGATATTTCCGATGAGGTGCCGGCAATCTGAAGGTATTTGGATTCGCGATATCCCTCTTCCGCCGGGTTGCCACTGATATATCCCTGTCCGCCCAGGATCTGCAGGGCGTAGCTTGCCACCTTTTCGGAGGACTCAGTACAAAAAACTTTGGCGCAATGGGCAAGGACGGCCGCCTCCCTGTCTCCTGTGTCCGCCATCCAGGCGGCCCTGTAAGCCAGCAGTTGGGCTGTCTGCAAAAGGGTCAGCATCTCGGCAAGTTTAAAACCCACCTCCTGGTATGCAATGATCGGCTTGCCACCACTTTTATGGTTTTTTGCATAGTTCAGAGCGGTATCAAAAGAGCGCTGTATCTGGCCTAAGCTGGCCGCTGTGAGTGCCTGGTCCTCCCACCTGCGGACGGTCTTTAGCTGCTCTTCCCCTTCGAACGGGCCGATGATATAGGTTGATGGAACATGACAGTTTTCAAGCGTAACCGCGGATATGGTTACGCCGTTGTAACCAAGCGTGGTGAGCCTTTGCCCTATGGACATGCCTTCACTGTCTTTCTTGATAAGGAAGAAACCGATTTCATCTCCAACCTTTCCCGCAACCGCGATCCAATCCGCAATAGGGCCATTCACCACGTGACCCTTTGACCCGGAGACGCGGAAGCCGTCGTCACTGGATACACCTGCTGTGTCCAGAGGATCGTTCTCAATATTCATGCCTCCCTCCGAAATGGCCACTGTTCCGATAAGCAACCCTTCCTTCATGGGAAGAAGGATTTTTTCCTCTTGATCAGGCGTGCCATAAACAGCCACCAGGCGCCCGAAAACCCGGGCGCTTACCTCCACAGACAGGAAAAGCGAAGGGGAGACAACGGCCAGGCTTTCCTGGGTTGCCGTAAGGCTTGCTCCATTTTTTCCATCATCCAGACCGAGTGCCATATAGCCTGCCTGACCAAGAATTTTTGAACAGTTCAGGGTCGCCTCGCGAACCTCATCAATGTCTCCGTTTTCCAGGTTTGCCAGGGCAGCCTTGGAGTCCGGATCAAACAGTCCATTGATTTTATCGCGAAGAGTCTTTTCCGTTTTGTCAAAATCGAAGTTCATATTCCCATTTCCTTTATAAAATCGCTTTGCGATTTTATGTAGCGCGGCTTCGCCGCTTAAAAGAAGACTGTAGGGTCGGCCACTGCGCCGACCTTACGCTCTTTGGCGCTCCGTGCTTTTATGAATAAACGCAGAGCGTCTGTCAAAATGGGTTCCGACTCAGAGCATCGGAACCAGATGTCTGTTGTCCGTCGTCATTCTTTTGCCACAGACCACGGACAACTGACAATGGACAATACACGTCACTCTGGCAAAACATGCCGGCTCAGCAGTGCCAAAGGAAATGCTATATCAATTTAGTAATAATCTTTTTCGCGATCTCAGAAGTACCGCCCCCTATGGGGGCCAGCCGGCTGTCTCTGAAGTTTCTTTCCACATCATATTCGTGACAATACCCGTAGCCGCCGTGCAGGACTACTGCATCGTTGGCCGGTCCGAGGCCCCAATCCCCTATAAAGAGTTTGGCCACGGCCGCATCCAGATGATTAAGCGGTCTTCCCTGATCTTTCCTCCAGGCGATACGGTAAACTAAGGACCTGGCCGCTTCGATAAAGATCTTGATGTCTGCTAATTTGTGCTTGATAGCCTGGAATTGGGCAATGGGCCGACCGAACTGATATCGTTCCTTGGCATATCGGATGCATTTGTTCAGAACGTACGTCATTCCCCCGACAAACGGGGCAAGAAGGGCACTCCTGTCCCACTCTACGGTCTGCATCGCCATAAGGAATCCGGCCCCTTCCTGGCCGACCAGATTTTCCTGCGGTATTATGCAGTCTTCAAAAATCAGTTCCGAGGTATGAGAGGTTCTGACACCCATTTTGATGAAATTCTTACCTGCGGAATATCCGGGAGTGCCTTTTTCCACGATAAATGTGGAGACCCCCGCATGTTTTAATTCTTTTTCTGTCTTGGCATAGACAACAGCCACATCGGCCACGGGGCCGTTGGTGATAAACATCTTGTTACCGTTCAGGACATAGCGGTCTCCCTTTTTTTCTGCCCGGGTAGTCATAGAGGCCACGTCAGAACCAGCACCGGGTTCAGTAAGACCCATGCAACCGATCCATTCACCAGAAGCCAGTTTGGGGATATATTTCTCCCGCTGGGCGTCTGTTCCGTGGGCGAAAATTGTATCAGCACAAAGAAATGTGTGGGCCCCGTAAGCCAGGGTCAGACCGCCATCTACTCCTGCTTCACCCAGGGACTCTCCGGCCATTACCGTGGTCACGACATCAGCGTCACTTCCGCCCAGGTTTTCAGGAAAATGAAGACCCAGGATGCCGAATTCCCCAAGCTTTCGAAAGGATTCAAAGTCAAATTCCCCTTTGAGATCATGTTCCTGGACCCTGGGAACTATCTCTTTTCTGGCAAAGCGGATGACCTGTTCCTTAAACATCATTTGCTCTTCAGTGAAAGAAAAATCCATAATCTCCTCGATTTAAAGGCACTCAGCTATTCGGCTGGCTTTTCTGTCAAAGATTTTTTTGATTTCTGGCTCCATTCAGAAAAACCTCTAAAATACTCTGTGCGATCCTCTCTTTCTGTGTATCTCCTTTAATCTTCTGGTCCACAAGGACCATGGTCGAAAGAAACGTTTCAACAGACCCTAAAAACATGTAGGTTAGGTATCGCGCTTTTATATCTGTTCTCAGCAGTTGCTTTTTCTGGCCCTCTGCAATTATCTCTTCAGTAAGGGACATAGATTTCTTGAAATGGTCCAGACGGTAGCTGGTCAGGTTTGTTGTGGACCTGGAAATCTCCGTGATAAAGATATTCACCAGTTCGGGTTCGCTCTGGTAGGTATCCAGGAAATAGTCGATTATTTGCCTGAGTTTTTTGTGAACGTCGTTATCGCCCTCACTGATACCTTTCATCAGCCCGAACAGGCCGTCCCACCACCGGTTGAGAATGGCATCAAACAGGTCTTCCTTATTATTGAAATAATGATATACCAGGCCGTAGGAAATCCCGGCTTCCTTGGCGATATCCGACATCCTGGCCTTATGAAAGCCCTTCTGTTTGATAACCTTCAGGGCAGCACCGAAAATGACCGACTCTTTATCTCTTTTGACGGCTGAAGGATCTTTTTTCACGGGCAGTAATAAAACATATATTGATTGACTTGTCAATCAATTCTTTATGCCTTGTCCGTTTCCGGCGTTTTACTAAGCCTTACGCTTTATTTCCTGTGCTTCACAAATACGATGTTGTTTTGTCTCCGTCTCAAAAAAGGCTACGACAAGATATGCAGCAATGCTTTTCATACAGATCAAATAAAGCCTTTTTGGGGAGATTAATTATTTTGTGATTTTTCTTGCAATGCAAAAGTCAATATGTTATGCAGCGCTGATTGAAAAAGGGAAAGGCCATAAGATGAAAAACACAAGGGATCATATCAATGCATTTCTCGGCAAGGATACTGATTTTGAAGGGAAACTATCCTTCAGCGGTACTGTCCGTGTTGATGGCCTTTTTAAGGGCGAGATCTTTACTGAAGGCACTTTGATTGTCGGTGAGACGGCAGTCATTCAGTCTGATATCCATGCTTCCCGTATTATTATTAGCGGGGAAGTACGTGGAAATATTTCTGCGGCAAAAAGAATTGAAATGCTTGCTTCGGGTAGAGTTTTTGGGAATATCCAGGCCCCCACTCTTACGATGGACGAAGGTGCCATTTTTGAGGGAAATTGCCACATGAAAAAGCAAGGTGAGATGGCTGACAAGAAAGTGGTGGTTCTCCCTTGATATTTGGTTTTATACAAGACGATATAAATATTTCCGGATTGAATACCGCGTTGCTCATTAGTTCGTAGGGGCGGCCCGCCCCTACATTCCTTTATCAATTCATAAAAAGAAAGTTGCGTGTGTTATGCTGAAGATTGATTCTACCTTGCTCATCCAGATTGCCAATTTTCTCTTACTTCTTTTTTTTCTGAATATTTTTCTTTATAGACCTATTCGCAGAATTCTGAGTCAGAGGCATGATGAAACGAGTTCTCTCAAGAAAACAATAGAGGATTATAATGATCGGTCCGAACAGAACGAAAGAGGTATCGAAGAGGGCGTGGTTCAGGCCCGAAAAGAGGGCTATGAGCAAAAAGAGAATGTAAAGGGTCAGGCCCTTGACGAAGAAAAGGCGATATTGCAAGAGGCAGGTTCCTCGGTGGAAGAAAAAAAGGACAAGGCCGATAAAGAACTGGGAAGTAAAATAGCGGATGTGCGTAAAATTTTAGAAGAGCAGGTTGCCGGGTTTTCTCAAGAATTGGCCGAAAAGATACTGGGGAGGAGCATTCAATGATTACCCTGCGAGGACGGAGAACGAGCCCTGCATTAATAGCCGGTTGTATTGTATTAGGCCTGCTTTTGCTTTGCGGGTTAGGTTTCGCCTCAGAGGGGGGAGGTCATGGCGATGGACATGACAATGCCCGGCTGTTGGACCTCGGTTACCGTTTCCTTAATTTTACCCTATTAGTCATTATCCTTTTTGTGGTGATAAGAAAAACTGCGATAAAGGATTTTTTTTCAGCCAGAAGGGAAGAAATCAGGAAAAATTTCGATAGCCTGAAGGCTGAAAGGGATACTGCTGAAAGCCGTTATCAAGAGCTGGAGAAAAAGCTAAAGGAATTTGAGACAAAGAAGGAAGAAATTATTGATCAATTCAGGGCGGAAGGAATCGAAGAAAAGGAAAGGATTATTGCTGATGCAGAAGAAAGAGCAAGGCAGATCCTGAATCAAGCGGATCTGACAATAGAGCGAGAGATCCGTGCAGCAGGAGACAGGTTAAAGCAGGAAATGGTGGATGTTGCAGCCCAAAAGGCCAAGGAAATTATTGCTAAAGAGATAAAAGACAGTGATCAGGACAACCTTGTTAATGAATTCATAAAAAGTGTGGGGAAGTTAAATTGATCGGTTCAAGGATTTCCAGGAGATATGCCAAAGCCCTGCTCGGTTTAGGGCAGGAAGACGGGCAATATGCGGAGTACGGACAGAACCTTCAGGAATTTGCCAGTTTTTGTTCGGCCAATAAGGAGTTCTTTCGGGTTGTTTCAAACCGCTTATTTTCCGTGGAAGATCGAAAAAATGTGCTTGAAGTTGTTCTGGGAAAGAGCCTTTTTCCCGATGTGGTCAAGAATTTTTTGAGACTCCTTCTCGACAAAAACAGGATAGGGGTTGTTCAAGAGATTACCGATTACTATTCGAAGCTCACGGATGAGATTTCTGGAATCACGCGTGCGGATATAATTACGGCCAAACCTTTGAAAACGGATGCACTGGACAGGCTGGAGAAGGCCTTGGCTGGGCTGACTTCAAAGGATGTCAAGATGGAGGTGAAGGAAAATGAGTCCCTCATCGGAGGGATTATTGTTAAAATAGGAGATTTGGTGTTGGATGGAAGTGTAAAGGCCCAGCTTGAAGGGCTGAAAGAATCATTAAAGAGGGGTGAATATAACTAATGGAGATCAAAGCAGAAGAAATAAGTCAGGTAATCCGGGACCAGATTAAGGATTACGAGAAAAAGGTAGAGGTGAGCGAGACCGGAACCGTATTATCCGTCGGCGATGGCATTGCCCGTGTCTACGGGATTGAGAAGGCCATGGCCATGGAAATGGTTGAGTTTTCTGGTGGTATCTTCGGTCTTTGTCTTAATCTGGAAGAGGATAATGTGGGCGTCGCCGTCATGGGAGATGATTCCAAAATAAAGGAGGGCGACAGCGTTAAGAGAACAGGCAGGATTGCAGAGATTCCTGTGGGTGAAGCCGTCCTCGGCCGGGTTATTGACGCTGTGGGTCAGCCTATAGACGGAAAGGGGCCCATTGATGCCACCGAGTTCCGCCGCATTGAAGTGGTGGCACCTGGCGTTATCGAGCGCCAGCCGGTGAAGGAGCCCATGTATACAGGGCTCAAGTCAATTGATGCAATGACGCCCATTGGAAGGGGTCAGCGCGAATTGATTATTGGTGATCGGCAGATCGGCAAGACGGCTATATGTGTTGATGCCGTTATTAACCAGAAAAACACCGATATTTATTGTATCTATGTGGCGATAGGCCAGAAGAAATCTACTGTGGCACAGGTTGTTGATGTACTGGAACGTAATGGTGCCATGGAATATACTACTGTTGTCGCGGCCTGTGCCAGCGACCCTGCCACCCAGCAGTTTATTTCCCCCTATTCAGGTTGTGCGATCGGTGAGTATTACAGAGAAAAAGGGCAACATGCCCTGATTATTTATGATGACCTTTCAAAGCAGGCTGTATCGTACAGGCAGGTTTCCCTTCTACTCAGGCGGCCGCCCGGCCGGGAGGCATTCCCGGGAGATATTTTTTACAACCATTCCCGCTTACTGGAGCGTGCAGCCAAACTTAATGATGAACGGGGAGGTGGATCGCTTACAGCCCTGCCTATCATTGAAACCCAGGCTGGTGACGTTTCTGCCTATATTCCCACAAATGTGATTTCAATTACCGATGGTCAGGTCTATCTGGAGCCGGGCCTTTTTTTCTCGGGCGTTCGACCTGCCATTAATGTGGGCCTTTCCGTTTCGAGAGTTGGGGGTGCTGCCCAGACAAAGGCAATGAAAAAGGTGGCGGGAACGCTTCGTCTTGATATGGCCCAGTTCAGGGAATTGGAGGCATTTGCCCAATTTGGCAGTGACCTGGATAAGGCTACCCAGCAGCAACTCAACAGGGGTCAGAGGCTGGTCGAAGTGTTGAAACAGTCCCAGTTTCAACCGATGCCGGCTGAGAAAGAGGTGGCAATCCTGTTTGCGGGAGCGAACGGGTATTTAGATGAATGGCCTGTAGAGGGCGTGGGGGAATATGAAAGTCAGATGCTGGAGTTTATGGAGAGCAAGCATTCTGATATCCTGAATGACATCAAGGAAAAGGAAGATATCACCGATGAGACGGATGAAAAGTTGAAAAAGGCCCTTGATGAATTCAAAGAAATTTTCCAGCCGTCTGCTTGATGTTAAGGGCGGTTGAGTAGTCGAATGGTCTAATAGTTGAGTGGTCAAATGGTTGAATAGACAAAACGACTTAAAGATTCAACCGGCTTACCATGAGGTAGTCCGCTGATGGCGAATTTAATTAAACATGAGTATAGAGAGAGAAAGGCTACATGGCAACCTTAAGAGATATTCTGCGTAAGATAGGAGCCGTCAAGAAGACAAGACAGATTACCAGGGCCATGAATATGGTGGCAGCTGCCAGGCTCCGGGGTGCCCAGGCAAAGATGGAAGGTTTTGACCCATACGCGGCCAAGTTTTCCGAAGTCCTGGGCAATCTTGCGAGCCGGATAGAACCCGATATCCACCCCTTGCTTGTAAAAAAAGAGGATATATCCAGCCTTGCTTTGCTTCACTTTACAAGCGACAGAGGACTTTGCGGCAGTTTCAACACGAACCTTATCAACATGGGCGAGAAGTGGATCAATGACCAAAAAGGCAAAGGCGTGGACTGCCGTTTAACCACTGTCGGGAAAAAAGGCAGGGATTACTTCGGCAAAAGAGGTTTTGACATTATCGACAGTTATATCAATGTGTACGGCATTATAGACATGTCTTTTATTGGTCAGATGGCCAAGGGCTTTATCGATAGATATATGGCCGATGAAATTGATGAGGTTTATATGATTTACAGTCGTTTTATTAGCATGGCCAGGCAGGAGCCCACATTGGTAAAACTTATTCCCGTTGAGCCGCCGAAGAGTGAAGAAGGGCAAGGAGAATCGAGTCCTGCAGAATACCTGTGTGAACCTGATCCTGAGGAGCTTTTAATCGAGCTGCTGCCAAAACATATCGGCGTGCAAATAGTTAATGCCTTTCTGCAAAACGAGACCAGCGAACATGCTGCCCGTATGGCCGCAATGGACAATGCTTCCAAGAACTGTAATGAACTTGTAGAGAATCTTACGCTTGTATATAATAAGGCGCGACAGGCAGCCATTACGGCTGAACTGATGGATATTGTTGGTGGTGCTGAGGCCTTGAGATAAGGCATAATGGTTTTTGATAATAAGGAGGTCTTAATTTAGTCATGAACGATGGTAAACTAATTCAGATCATTGGTCCGGTCGTTGATGTGGAATTTGCAGAAGGAGAGCTTCCTGAGATTTTTTCGGCTCTGCTTATCACCAATCCAGGCATCGACGATACAGAAGATAACCTTGTTGTGGAAGTTGCACAACATCTGGGTGACAACGTGGTCCGATGCATTGCAATGGACGTGACAGACGGACTTGTTCGGGGCATGAAGGTCAAAAATACGGGAAAGCCGATTCAGATGCCTGTTGGGGACCCTGGCCTGGGTCGGGTCCTCAATGTTGTGGGAAAGCCTGTGGATGGCTTGGGTCCTGTTGATGCCACGGAATTCTATCCTATTCACCGGCATGCCCCTGCGTTTGATGAGCAGGACACCAGCGTAAGCGTCCTTGAGACGGGCGTAAAGGTGATTGATCTCTTGGTGCCCTTTCCCCGTGGTGGAAAAATGGGGATGTTCGGCGGCGCCGGTGTGGGCAAGACCGTGGTCATGATGGAAATGATCCACAACATCGCCATGCAGCACGGTGGTATCAGCGTTTTTGCCGGTGTTGGTGAAAGGACCAGGGAGGGTAACGATCTCTATCTTGAGATGAAGGAATCCGGTGTTCTTGAAAAGGCCGCTCTGATTTACGGGCAGATGACCGAACCGCCCGGGGCGCGTGCAAGAGTGGCGCTCTCGGCCCTTACTGCAGCGGAGTATTACAGGGATGAAAAGGGCCAGGACGTACTCCTGTTTATCGATAATATTTTCCGTTTTACCCAGGCCGGCTCAGAGGTTTCAGCCTTGCTTGGCCGGATACCCTCTGCTGTTGGTTATCAGCCTACTTTGGGGACTGATTTAGGCGAGCTTCAGGAGAGGATTACCTCGACAAACAAGGGGTCCATTACATCGGTCCAGTGTGTATATGTACCTGCCGATGACCTGACAGACCCGGCCCCAGCCACGACTTTCGCTCATCTGGACGGTACGGTAGTTCTCGCGAGATCGATTGCCGAGCTTGGAATCTATCCTGCTGTGGACCCACTGGATTCCACGTCTCGAATTCTGGACCCAAATGTCGTTGGAGAAGAACATTATGCTGTTGCAAGACAGGCTCAGCAAATACTTCAGAAGTACAAGGATCTTCAGGATATTATTGCGATCCTGGGAATGGATGAGCTCTCGGATGAAGATAAACTGGTAGTGGCCCGGGCGAGGAGGATGCAGCGTTTTCTGTCTCAGCCATTCCACGTGGCAGAGACATTTACGGGCACGGCAGGGAAGTATGTCCCTGTAAAAGAGACGGTCCAGGGGTTCAAGGAGATTATTGACGGTAAACACGATGATCTGCCAGAGGCAGCCTTTTACATGGTGGGGTCCATAGAAGAGGCACGGGGAAAGGCAGAAAAGATGACTGCTGCCAGTAAGTAGAGGTGATGGATACATGAGCGAGCTTTATTTGGAGGTTATTACCCCGGAAAAAGTAGTAGTGAGCCAGGAGGTAGATATTGTTGTTGCCCCCGGGACCTTGGGAGAGTTTGGTGTACTTCCTGAGCACGTAGGTTTTCTTTCGGGAATTGTACCCGGCGAACTTCGTTACAGACTTGACGATAAGATGGAATCCCTTGCCGTAACTACCGGTTTTTCCGAGGTTTTCAATAACAGGGTTTCTGTCCTGGTGGATGCAGCCGAGATGGTCCATGATATTGATGTGGAACGCGCACAGCGTGCAATGGAAAGGGCCAAGGAAAGGTTAGCAAAGGATAGAGGATCTGAAGATATTGATTTTTTAAGGGCTGAGGCGGCCTTAAGATTGATTTTTTAAGGGCTGAGGCGGCCTTAAGAAGGGCGATCATCCGTATTAAGGTTGCAGAAGCGGCAAAATAACTTACAGATTCCAAGGAAATGGTGTAGAAAAGGCAAGCCAAAGGCGCTTGCCTTTTTTATTGACGTAATAATGGGTAAGGGTATAATATAGTGACTTATTAACCGAGGATGGGCGCTCCATGAATACGACTACAGGTGATATTGATCAATTTCAGATACTTGAGGAGAAGATAGAGGGTCTGATTGAAAAGATAAGGACGTTGAAAAAGGAGAAAGAATCTCTTGCTGAAAAGGCCCAGATTCAAGAAGAAAAACTGGCCGATCAAAGCGAGCAGATATTACGCCTGAAGGAATCCAGAGACGGTGCCAAGCAGAGGATTATTTCTCTTTTGGAGAAAATTGAACAAATTGAAATTTAGCTTTTCGAAGGGATACACGGATACACTTGGAAAAACCCATCAAAGTTAAAATATTTAATCATGAATACCTGATCAAGAGCGATGAAGACGAAGAGCAGGTCCAGAACATCGCCAAATTCCTGAATGATAGATTTAGGGAGATCAGGGAGGATACGAAGGACCTGTCAGAAGGAAAGACTGCCATATTGGCCGCTTTTCATATTGCCAGCGATTATTTTCATGTACTGAAAGAGCGCGATGATTTAGTAAGGGATATTCAGAATCGGGCAAGGTCGCTGAATTACCAAATTGACTCAATTAGTACATAGGAAACGCCAGGTTTTCGAGAAAACAACATTTCCTGCGATTCGCCACGTGTATTTTAATGGTATAGATAAGATTTGTAAGCAAGGAAGCGAGGAAATGATAATATAAAGCAGGATCGAAGGTTATGAGGACTAATTCCACTAAGGGTGAATTATATAAAGTTTGGTTGGTTGAGTCAGAAAAGACAGATATACTGTCAAGGAAAAGGTTCACTTTCTGTCATGAGTAATATTAAGTTAAGTTAAATTCGCTTTTTTAAAAGCTCGATCAATTCCTTTATACCCTTCTTAATCAGGTTTAGCCCTTCCTTTAATCCTTACTTCCCGATTCATTAATTAAATCGAATATAAATGCTGATAATAAGAATATCGTTCTAATGTCAGGATTTATTAAGTAAAATTTAGGAGCATTGTTCTATCATGACTGCTATTCATATAATTGGAATTATTATGGTAGGCCTAATTGCGGGTATTCCAGTCGGTTTTTTAATACGCAAGAAGGTCGTCGAGAGCAGGGTTGATTCCATAGAGAAATATTCGAAGAGAATACTTGAGGAGGCCCAAAAAGAAGCCAAAACAGTGAAAAAAGAGGCGGCGCTTCAGGCCAAGGATACGCTCTACCAGATGAAGGTTGAGTTTGAGAAGGAGACAAAAGAGAAAAAAGAGCAGTTGTTGGTCCAGGAAAAGCGTCTGTTTCATAAAGAGGAGAATTTAGACAGGAAAATTGAACAGCTTGAGAAAAGGGAAGGTAGAATTGGTGAAAGAGAAAGGGCTATTGATCGGATTGATAAGGATCTGAGACGAAAAGAGGAGGAATATGAACGTCTCATTCAGGATCAGAGAAGGCAACTGGAGAACCTGGCCGGTATATCCAGTGAGGAGGCAAAACAGTTACTCATCAGATCAATGGAATCAGAGGCAAGGCATGATGCCGCAAAAATTATGCGAAGGATTGAAAATGAGGCAAGAGCTGAGGCTGACCGGAAGGCTCAGGAAATTCTCGCCCTGGCAGTAAAGAGATACTCAGGGGATTACGTGGCGGAAAAGACAGTTTCTGTGGTCAACCTGCCAAACGATGAGATGAAGGGAAGGATCATTGGAAGGGAAGGAAGGAACATTCGGGCAATTGAAGCTGCTACCGGGATAGATCTGATTATTGATGACACCCCGGAGGCCGTTATATTATCCGGGTTCAACCCTGTAAGGAGAGAAGTGGCCAAGATCTCCCTGGAGAGATTAATAGATGATGGAAGGATTCATCCTGCCAGGATAGAGGAGATTGTAGCAAAGGTCGGTAAGGAGATCGAAGGGAGTATCAAGGAGGCAGGGGAACAGGCCACATTTGATGTCGGGGTCCATGGGATTAATCATGAGCTTGTCAAGCTCATCGGTCGACTGAAGTACCGTTCGAGTTATGCCCAAAACGTACTCCAGCACTCAAGGGAAGTCAGCTTTATCAGCGGCGTGATAGCGGCCGAACTTGGCTTGAATATGAAACAGGCAAAGAGGGCCGGATTGCTTCATGATATTGGCAAGGCTGTAGACCATGAAGTGGAGGGCCCCCATGCGATTATTGGGGCAGATCTTGCAAGAAAATACGGAGAATCAAGCCAGGTCGTTCATGCTATTGCGGCTCATCATGAGGATGTGCAGCCTGAGACTGTTTTGGCCGTTGTGGTTCAGGCAGCAGATACCTTGTCAGGTGCAAGGCCGGGAGCACGTCAGGAGATGCTGGAGTCTTACGTGAAAAGGCTGGAAGGGCTGGAGAAGATCGCCATGTCTTTTAATGGGGTCAATAAGTCCTACGCCATTCAGGCCGGGCGCGAGATTCGTATTATGGTTGAAGGAAAAATTGTCGGTGACGATCAGGCTTATATTATTTGCAAGGATATTGCAAAGAAAATAGAAAAGGAACTGACCTATCCCGGACAGATAAAGGTGATAGTAATTCGTGAAACAAGGGCCGTGGAATATGCCAAGTGATCTCCGTTTCAAATACTTCTCTGGATCTGAAATCCTGATATCCAGGCTTCCCTTGACGGCCACTGCCTTCAGATTTTTAGAACCCATGACAAGCTCCCATTCCGGTTCTTCCGGCAGAATTTTTCATGCCTGAGCGGATTCCGGCGTATCTTACAAGCTTCTCTCCGGCAAGACCGATACAGGCGACCTGGACATTTTCATCCCCCAGCTCGAGACGAATTTTTTTCTGCGTCTCAACCGTATCAAGGCCTTTCAGCCTTTGAGCATCGCGGATCTCTATCCCGCCATTTTTAATAAGGAGATATACGGATTTTTGACTTTTACCTGTGATCACCAGGTGGCTCAAACCTGCTTTGACCAGTTCGGCCCCAAAATCACCACCCATATTAGAATCTCCAAGATGGCCTGATTCCGGGGATTTCGAGGTGATATTCATCCGCAAGAATTCGATCTTCAAACATACCCGAAAGCACGTTTTTTTGTCCCTAATTCCTTTCTGATTGCTTTAATTTGAGAGTTGAAAGAAAGTTGCAACGGTATATCGGCTCTGTTAACATTATATATCTTTATGCTCTGGACTCACATCTTGTTTATCATTCAAAGCCTGACAAATAAAAGTTGGAAGAAGGAGTATTAAGTGACATATGAAGATATGACCCCAGCAACTATGGAGATTTACCATGAAAAAGGCAATTAAATGGACATCTATCGTCTTGGGGGTCCTGGTCGTACTGGTTATCGCGGCCCTCCTTATCGTCCCAATGTTCGTGGACATAAATACGTACAAGCCCGAGATCGAAAAAAAAGTATCTGAGGCGATTGGGCGTACTTTTACCATAGGGGGGGATATCAAGCTTTCGCTTTTTCCATGGGCGGGAGTTGCTATGTCAGATCTCCGTCTGGGTAACCCACCCGGCTTCAGGGAGAAGAATTTCGTATTGGTGAAGTCCTTTGATGTCCAGGTGAAGCTCCTGCCCCTCATATCCAAGGATATCCAGGTGAAGCGGTTTGTGCTTGACGGACCCCGGGTTGTCCTGGAGAAAGACAAGCATGGTCGGGGAAACTGGGAAGATCTGGGAAGGCCGTCAAAAAAGGCCCCTCCCAAACACCCTAAGGAAGAGACAAAGGCGTCTAAAGGCGGCATCAGCACTGCACTTCCCATTAAGTCGTTAGCCGTGGGTGAGTTTGCCATAAAAAATGGATCGGTCCTGTTCATTGATCACGCCAAAGGGATACGAAGAGAACTCTCCGATTTTAACCTCCGACTCCAGGATGTCTCCCTGGATCGTCCGATCCGTTTGGCCCTCTCGGCCCAGCTTGATAAAAAACCGCTGTCCTTAGAGGGGAGTATAGGGCCTGTGGGGAAGGACCCGGGTAAGGGAACCATTCCCCTTAGCCTTTCGGTGAAGGCCCTGAATGAACTGGACATAGGCCTGAAGGGTAAGATCGTGGACCTGGCCACTCGGCAGCAGTTTGACCTGGCCCTGGAGGTGTCGCCGTTTTCACCCCGAAAGGTGATGGCGGCTCTGGGTCAGGCCTTTCCGGTAGTCACGGCCGATTCCAAGGCCTTGAGCGATTTGGCGCTGAAAGCCAAGGTCAAGGGGGATTCTAAACAGGTAACGCTCTCAAACGGGTTCCTGAATCTGGATGGATCCAAAATGACGTTTTCTATGAAGGCAAAAGCGTTTAATCTGCCCGACGTTGCGTTTAACTTTGATCTTGACAAGATCGATTTAGATCGATACCTGCCGCCCCCGGAAAAGAAGAAGATTACGGGAGAAAGGGTAAAGGCTAAAATGCCGGGAGCAGTGAAAAAGAAGATCTATTACGCGCCGCTTCGACGGCTGATCATAGACGGTAAGATCCGGATAGGAGAAATAAAGGCACGGGGGGCCAAGGTTCAAGAAGTTCATGTGAATGTTACCGGGAAAAACGGCCTCTTTCAGTTAAATACCCTTGGTCTTAAGATATATCAGGGCACTATATCCGCAAAGGGCTCACTGGATGTCCGGCGGGATGTGCCCCTGTTTGAACTTGCCATTCATGCGACACCTTTTTCGCCTCGAAAGCTGCTGGCTGACCTAAAACCGGGCATTCCCCTGGCCACGGCCGATCCTAACGTTTTAAACAGGTTGGCCTTTAAGGCCCTAATCAAAGGGAGTCTTCAGAACATAAGTCTATTGGAAGGTTCTCTGGATCTGGATGAATCCAGGGTGACATTTTTTGGGACGGCCAAAGACCTTACCAGACCGGATGTCACCTTCAGAGTTGATGTAAATAAGCTCAACCTGGGTCAGTATCTGGCACCATCGACCCCGAAAAAGGCCATTGGAACCAGGGAAAAGCGGAGAAGTCCCGGTTCAGGGAAAAAGAAGCCCGATTATGCGCCGCTTCGACGGCTAATCGTAGACGGTAAGATCCGGGTGGGAGAGCTTAAAGCACAAGGGGTTGCAGCCCGTGATGTCTATGTCAAGGTCACCGGGAGAAATGGCCGCTTTCAGTTCAATCCCCTGAGCCTCAAGTTGCATGAGGGAGGCGTATCTGTTAGAGGGAGCATAGACGTAGGGCGGGATGAGCCGCGGTTTGACATTGCCCTTCAGGTACAACCATTTTCGCCTCGTAGGCTGTTTGCCGATATGGGGAAAGCCTTTCCGGTTAGGACAGCCGATCCCAAGGCTTTAACCCGGGTGGGCCTTAAGGCCAGGCTGAAGGGGGATCTTAAGAACTCCATGGTCTTAGATGGAACCATGGATGTGGATAAATCCAGGCTCAGTTATTTCGTCAAAGCAAAGGATTTTGACACACCTGATGTTACCTTTAAGCTCGACGTTGATAATATCGACCTGGATCGATACCTCCCGCCTCCAGGCGAGAAAAAGGTTGCCGGGGGAAAGGGGAAGACCCCCGCGACCGGGCAAAAGAAACCTGATTACAGCACGCTCCGTAAGATGACTTTGGATGGTACGATGCAGGCGGCGAAACTCAAGCTCAATAATGCCCGAATTCAGAATCTCAAACTCAAGGTCATCGGGAAAAAAGGGGTTTTTCATCTGTCTCCTGTCTATTTGAGCATGTACAGAGGTGTCGTATCCGCTAAAGGGATATTTGACGTACGGCAGGATATGCCGAAAAGTAATCTGAAACTCCACGCTGAAAAGGTTCAAATCGGACCCCTCCTTCGGGACGTGTTGAAAAAGGATGTCCTGGAAGGGACTGCACGGGCAGATATGGTCCTGCGGATGTCAGGAGATGATCCGGTTAGGATCAAGCAAACCCTGAATGGAAGCGGGGAACTCCTTCTTCAGGACGGCACTATAAAGGGGTTCGATCTGACCGGGATGGTCCGTAACATAAAGGCCACCTTTGGTCTTGCCGAGAGGGGAGGGGCGAGGCCGAAAACAGACTTCTCCGAGCTTAAGGTGCCCTTCACAATTACGGACGGGGTAGTAAACATTCAGGAGACAAGCTTAATGTCTCCCCTGATAAGGGTAGTGGCTTCGGGGAATGCCGATCTGGTAAAGGAGACCCTGGACATCAGGATAGAGCCAAAGGTCGTGGCAAGCCTCAAGGGGCAGGGGGATGCAAAGATCCGTTCTGGACTCATAGTTCCCATTCTGGTCACCGGGACCTTTTCATCACCCAAGTTCCGCCCCGATCTTAAGGGCGCTGTTGTACAGACCATTAAGAAAGGACTTGCTGCGCCCTCTCGTCTCAAGGAGATTATTACGGGCGGTGATGAGGAGGGCAGCCCTTCAAAGGTCCTTGAGGAAAAGGTCAAAGGGCTTCTCAAAGAATTGGAGCATAATAGGGGACGTTGTTGACTATGTTGACAAGGTATGTTAATTGTTTGAGATATCAATAATGGAAATGACAATACACAGAAATTAATCAGGAGTAATTATGCCCCGCCAAGCCCGGCTGGATGCCCCAGGAACCCTGCACCATGTTATCATCAGGGGGATAGAAAAGAGAAAAATAGTCGATGATCAATATGACCGAAAGAATTTTGTAACCCGCCTTGGAGATCTTGCCTCTGATACAAAAACCGAAATCTATGCCTGGTCCTTGATGTCCAATCACGCCCATATTCTTTTACGCAGTGGTCCTCCTGGTCTTTCAAAGTATATGAGAAGATTGCTAAGTGGGTATGCGATAAGCTATAACCTCCGCCATAAACGACATGGACATCTTTTTCAAAACCGCTACAAATCCATTGTGTGTGAAGAGGATGCCTATTTTCAAGAACTTGTTCGGTACATCCATCTCAATCCCTTAAGAGCAAAAATCGTTAAAGATCTATCGAGCCTTGACAGATATCCTTGGTGCGGCCACAGCGTATTGATGGGCAGAAGAATGCATGAATGGCAGAATGTGGATTATGTGTTATCCTGGTTTGGTCGTAAAAAACGAGAAGAAAGAAAAGCCTACCGTGAATATGTAAAAAACGGTTTATCAGATGGAAGGCGGCCGGAACTGGTAGGTGGCGGATTAATACGATCACTTGGTGGATGGTCTGCTGTAATGTCTTTAAGGCGAAGCAATGAGAAGGTTTTGAGTGATGAAAGGATATTGGGCAGTGGTGAGTTTGTAGAAAAATTGATTGAAGAAGCTGATGAGAGAATGAAATATCAGTATTCAGGAAATACGCAAAGGAAGATGGCTTTAAAGCTAATCAGAGGGGTATCTGAAAAAGAAGGTATTAACCTCAAAGAGATGCAGTTGGGCAGCCGTCGGGGAAAGATACCAAAAATCAGGTCGGATTTGGCGTATCAATTGATTACGGAATATGGGATGACATTAGCGGAAACAGGGCGACAACTGGGTGTGTCCACATCTGCTATTTCAAAAATATTGAAAAGGCGGTGAAAGAGTTTGTCAACATAGTCAACAACGTCCCCTATTATCTTTTCATTGGATTAATTTCAACTACCAATAATTTGCAAGCAAATTGGATTTTCATAAATATTTCTTCCGGTTTGTTATCCGTTGAAGTATGATGGGGCCATGCCTCAAGAGAAAGAAATAATCTACCTTATAGACGGGAGTTCATATATCCACCGGGCATATCATGCCATAAGGAACCTTGCCAATTCAAAGGGCTTTCCTACGAACGCCTCCTTTGGCTTCACCAAAATGGTCCTCAAGCTTCTTAAGGATAAGGAACCGGAGTATCTTGCCATCGTCTTTGATGCCAGGGGTCCCACATTCAGACATAAGATTTATCCGGATTACAAGGCCAACCGGCCCCCAATGCCGGATGATATGGCCGAACAGATCCCTGTCATCAAGTCGATCGTAAAAAACCTGAATATAAAAATGATAGAAAAGGAGGGGTATGAGGCCGACGACATTATCGGGACCCTGGCCAGGGCATGTGAAGAAAAGGGTTTCAGGGTCGTTATGGTGACCGGGGATAAGGATTTCAGGCAACTCATCACACCCAATGTATGCATGTGGGACACCATGAAGGACGCGGTCACTGATCGTGCATCTCTCAAAGAGACCTATGGGCTCGAACCTGAAAAGTTCATAGATGTAATGGGCCTTTCCGGTGACAGTACGGACAACATTCCGGGCGTTCCCGGCGTGGGGGAAAAGACGGCCGTTGGTCTTGTCAGGGAATTCGGATCTTTTGAAGGCGTGTTTGATCATGTCGAAGAGTTAAAGAAAAAGAAGTTGAAGGAAAATCTTCAGCAATTCAGGGATGATGCCGTCTTAAGCAAAAAGCTGGTCACCATTGATCGTTTTGTACCTGTTGACAACAATATTGATCAGCTAAAGGTGGGCGAACCCCTTGGTGACGAATTGGCTGATATTTTCAGAGAACAGGAATTTAAAGGTTTATGGGAACAATTTGCCACGAGAAAAGAAGGGCCTAAGGATTACAACCTGTGTCTTTCAAGAGAGTCGTTACAGGCCTTAGTCAGGCAAATAAAGTCAAAGGGCATGGTTGCCGTTGACACTGAGACCACCAGCACGAATCCTCTTGAGGCCAAACTTGTGGGTATCTCCTTTTCCTGTAATGAGGGAAATGCAACGTATCTGCCCCTTGCTCACCTTTATTTAGGTGCCCCGTCCCAGTTAAACTGGTCGGAAGCCGCAGAGATCTTAAAAGGCGTACTGGAAGACGAACAGATCAGGAAGGTGGGCCAGAATATCAAATATGACGCAGAGGTTCTGAAGCGGCATGGGGTGGATCTGAAGGGAATCCACTTTGACACCATGATTGCATCCTATGTCATCAATCCGGGTCTAAGGCAGCATAATCTCGATTATCTTGCACAGCATTATCTGAATCACAAGATGATCAGTTATGATGATGTAGTCGGAAAGGGCAAAAAGGCGTGCAGTTTTTCAGAGGTAGATGTGGAAAGGGCCATGGCCTATTCCTGTGAAGACGCCGATATCACCTTCAGATTGATGAAGATCCTGGACATGAAGCTCCGGTCAGATAAAAACGAGGATCTTTTTTACGAACTGGAGATGAAACTCATACCGGTCCTCATGGATATGGAGATGGCCGGCATTAAGATTGATACGGGCTTTTTTAAAAGGATGTCCGCACGTTTTGCCGAGCAGTTAAAGGAGGTTGAAAGGGGAATCTTCGATGAGGCTGGTATGGAATTCAACATCAATTCTCCACAGCAGTTGGGAGAAGTGCTTTTTGAAAAGCTCCAGCTTCCGGTGCAAAGAAAGACTGCCAAGACAAAAAAATACTCCACAGATGTTAAGGTCTTGAAAAAACTCTGTGCCTTTCCGCATAAAATGCCAAAACTGATATTGAGATACAGGACCCTTTCAAAGCTTAAATCCACTTACCTTGACGCCTTGGTAAAGATGGTGGATCCGGTTACAGAAAGGATTCATACGTCCTATAACCAAACAGTTACTGTCACAGGACGACTTAGCAGCAGTGATCCAAATCTTCAAAATATCCCTGTTCGTGGAGAGGAGGGCCGTGAGATCAGGAAGGGTTTTGTGGCAGAAACGGGACACTGTCTTGTGTCTGCTGATTACAGCCAGGTGGAGCTGAGGGTATTTGCCCATTATTCTGAGGATGAAGCCTTTATGGAAGCATTCAGGCGGGATGAGGATATTCATACCCGTACTGCCATGGAAATCCTGGGAGAGAATAGCCGGACGGCATCTCCTGATATGAGGCGGATTGCAAAGGCTATTAATTTCGGGATCATTTATGGCATGGGCCCTCGAAGGCTTAGCGAGGAGTTGGGGATAGAACATAAGACAGCAAAGAATTACATAGATGCCTATTATGAAAGATACCAGGGTGTTGCAAGATACAGGGAGAAAACGATTAAAAAGGCGCGGGAAAAAGGGTATGTTTCAACGCTTTTTGGGAGGAGAAGGTATCTGCCGGATATTCAGCACGGCAACAATAGGATTCGCTCCGAGGCGGAACGGATGGCTATTAATACTCCTATCCAGGGCACAGCAGCGGATTTGATAAAAAAGGCCATGATCAATATCCACAATCGTTTGAAAGAGGAAAAACTTGGATCAAAGATGCTCCTTCAGGTCCATGACGAGCTTGTTTTTGAAGTGCCCGAGGAAGAACTGGATGCTGTTATGCCTATGATTAAGGAGGAAATGGAAGAGGTTTATCCTTTGAAAGTGCCGCTAAAGGTTGATATTAAGGAAGGTAGGAACTGGGATGAAGCCCATTAGAGTGACTAAAGTGACTAAAGTAACTAATATTTATGAAGAGTCGATTAGTCGAGTAGTTGAATAGTTGGTCGTGATGTTCATTTTGTCCATCGGTTTAAGTAAAAGGCCAAAACAAGGATAGAGAAAGAAATGGCATAAACCAAGCCCGTTGCCGAACAATTTCATTCTTCTCGACTCAACCACTTCACGACTCAACTATTTAACCGTTCAACGACTTAATGGCTTAACCACTCAACTACTTAACCATTTAACCACTCAACTAAGTTCGCAAACGGAGTTTGACGAATGCCTTACGTTTTCGGCCCTGTTCCCTCAAGACGACTGGGCCTGTCATTAGGGATTGATCTGATCCCGCCGAAGACCTGTACCTTTGACTGCATATACTGTCAAGTGGGAAGAACCACATCAAAGACACTAAAAACAGCTCCTTTTGTCCCTGTCAGCGAAGTCATTGAGGAAATCAGAAAGAAACTTGTCAAAAGTGAGTCTGATGTTATAACCCTTGCGGGTTCAGGCGAACCCACGCTCAATTGCGAAATCGATCAGGTTATTGCTGCCATCAAAAAAATGACTGAAAAAAGGGTTGTCCTTTTAACAAACGGCTCCCTTTTCTGGAGAGAAGAGGTCAGAAAGCGTGCACTGAATGCGGATGTTATTATGCCGACATTGACAAGCGCCTTTGAAAACACCTTCAGGAAGATCCACAGACCCCATTCCGGGCTTGAGCTTGGAATGGTTGTTGAAGGACTAAAGACTCTGCGGCAGGAATACAAAGGGCAACTGTTATTAGAGGTTGTCTTGCTGGCCGGGATCAATGACACGGGAAAAGAGGTGGAAGGACTAAAGACATTAATCGGTCAGATTTCTCCGGACAAGATACAACTCAATACGGTTGTGCGCCCCCCGGCAGACTCCAAGGCCATGCCACTTGACAGGAGAAGGTTAGAAGATATAAGGATATTTTTCGGCGATAAGGCGGAAATTGTGGTCGGTGATCCAGTTACGGGGAAGGGGAAAAACAAAGATTCCCTGGCTGGTAGTCTTCTGGATATGATAAGAAGGAGACCGCTTAAGCCGGTTGATATCTCGAATACATTAGCGTTATCCATGGAGGAAGTTGAAGATCTGGTCAAGGGATTGCTCATTAAGGGCTATATTCGTAAGCAAGAACATTCGGGAGAGATTTATTATGTGAGCAATCAGCAATCAGAAGTCAGTGGTAAACCATAGAAAAAAATGAAAGACAATAAGTCTATTGTTAGTTACTGGTTCGGCCGCTGCAGGACCTTTTGTCTAGTCCTCATTTCTGCTGATAGCTGATGCTTAAATTTATAAGAACAATGAAATATACATCCGATAGAGAACGAAAAGTGTCACGGGATTCTGAACAATACTATGTTGGTATTGATGCCGGATCTATGAGCTTGAATTGTATTGTCGTAAATGACAGAAGGGAGATTGTCTATGAATCCCCTTACAATCGTCACATGGGAAAGGTAGAAGAGAGGCTTCTGGCCCTTCTTCAGGACCTGTATGAGAAATTCGGGGAAAAGGAGATCAAATCTGTTTCCTTTACGGGAAATCACGGGAAGAAACTCAGCGAGCAATTGGGGACATTCTATGAATTTGATACCATTAGCCAGGTATTGGGTGCTCTTTTCATCAATCCAGACGTAAAATCGATCATAAGTATGGGAGGCCAGGACACAGCCTTATTGCAGGTTAATCATTATGATGGCGGTTGGGACCTTGAATACTTCAATACCAATGGACCGTGCGCCTCCGGAACCGGATCTTTTATCGAGCAGCAGGCCCAGAGACTGGCTACGGCCCTGTATACCAGAGAGACGGACGTGTCTCAAAAGCATATCGACAAGATATTGGCTGACTTTATCAATCTTGGTTTAAGGAGCCAGAAGCCTGCTAATGTGGCGTGCCGCTGCACGGTATTTACAAAATCCGACATGATTCACCTGCAAAACAAGGGGGAAAGGTTAGAGGATATTATTCACGGTCTTCATATTGGAAACGCAAGAAACTACATGAGCACAATTGTCTGCAACCGGGTATTGGAAGAACCTGTTGTCTTTATCGGTGGGCTTTCATTGAACGAACTCCAGGTAAATGCCTTTAAAGACTATTTCCCGGGTTTGATAGTGCCTCCCTATAATACCTCCATAGGTGCCTTAGGGGTGGCATTACAGGCGCTTGACTCAAAGAAGGAATACCGCTTGAACCTGGAGATACTGGAAAAAAAAGGTCTGGACGGCGAGCTATCGGTCCCGGTGGCAACAAAATTGGAAATGAAAGAGACGCACTTTCCAGAGACAAATGAGATCGAAGCAAGATCCCTGCACAAAAAGACTTTGGTTTATCTGGGTATTGATGTTGGATCTACAACCACGAAATATGCCATTATCAACGAAGAGGGGGAGATCATTCATAAGAGCTATGTAATGACTCAGGGCAAACCCATAGAAGTCACCCAGGGGCTTTTGAAGACAATAAGAGATGATGTGGGAAATATGATTGAAATTGTTGGTACTGCTACCACCGGTTCCGGCAGGAATGTTGTAGGTGACTTTCTTAATGTTGATTTGATCATTGACGAGATAACAGCCCATGCAAGGGGCGCGGTTGAGATAGATCCGGCAGTGGATACTATATTTGAGATTGGAGGGCAGGACTCAAAATATATTTACATCGCCAATACCTATCCCCTTGATTTTGACATGAACAAGGTGTGCGCTGCGGGTACGGGAAGTTTTTTGCATGAACTGGCCAATAAATACGGGATTAACATAGTGGGTGAGTTCGAAGAAATTGCTCTTTCATCGAAGACACCCGTCAAATTGGCTGAGAGATGTACTGTGTTCATGGAATCAGATCTTGTGTCTTACCACCAAAAAGGGGTAGACCAGACAGATCTAATAGCCGGGTTGTGCTATGCCATTGTCTACAACTACCTGAACCGGGTGGTGGAGAAGCGAAAAATAGGCCAAAGGGTCATGTTTTTGGGTGGCCCTTCTTTAAATAAAGGAGTAGTTGCCGCATTTGAGAATGTCCTGAGACGTGGGCTCCTGGTGCCAAAACACAGAGAGGTTTTGGGGGCCTTTGGCGCCGCCATAAGTGTCCGTGAGAAAGTGCAACTGGAGGGCGGGAAGGAAAGTGTCTTCAGGGGGCTGGACAGCGCCATAAATGACCAGATGAAATATTCGGAAAAGGTGTGTCATGCAGACCCTAACTGTCATAACCAGTGCAAACTCAAGGTTTACGATTTTGACGGTCGTCGTAGTGTCTGGGGTGGGGAATGTGGTCGCTATGAATTGACAAAAGCCAAGGGTCATAAAAAAGAAAATTTTTTCGAATTGAGACAAAAGGTTTGGCAGAAATACATGGCCGGAGTATATGAAGAGCTTAAGGGAGAGCCTATTATGGTGTCGGACAATCGTCCGACCGTGGGCATGCAAAGAGCGCTTTATGGCTACCAGACCAGTGTCTTATGGGCCCATTTTTTTGACCAGCTCGGATTTCGGCTTGTGCTGACACCACCCACCAATACGCGTATTTCAAAGGTCGGGATAGAGACAATGACGGCCGAAACCTGTTACCCTGTGAAGGTCTCGCACGGCCACGTCAAAGAGTTGATGGGAAAAACAAGATACCTGTTTATCCCCAGTATAATCACCATTCCTACTCCTAAACCTTCGGAAGCCGGATTTTATTGCCCCATGCTCCAGGCCAATTCTTATATGGTGCGCATGGCCCTTCACATAGACCCGGTATTGGTTTTGAATCCGGTTGTTCATTTAAAGTACGATCCCGATACCATTGCACTGGAGATATCAGAACAGATACAATCGAAACTTCGCGTGACAAAGGCTGAGATAAAAAAGGCGATATATTTTGCCCTTGAGAAAAATGATCAGTTTGCAAGGGAGATGTATAGAAGGGGCCAGGAGATTCTTGAAGGTCAGAACTCCGGAGACCCAGTTGTCGTGGTGACAGGTCGTCCCTATAATCTATACGATGAAAGATTGAATTTGAGGCTGGGCCGGAATCTGTCCAAGATAGGGGTAACTGCTCTGCCCATGGATTTTATTGACGTGTCTTCGGTAGATCTTTCAGATTTTCCGTCCATGTACTGGGGCCTTGGTGCCCAGATATTGAGGACCGCAAAGTATATCAAGGATTATCCAAATTACTTTGGCCTTCATTTGACAAATTTTAGTTGTGGCGTGGATTCTTTTATCGAACACTTTTACAGCCATATTATGGGAGATAAGGCATATCTGATTCTGGAACTGGATGAGCATAGTGGTGTAGCCGGTGTAATGACTCGGCTTGAGGCCTATAAGAATGTCATAGAAAACACAATGCAGAAGGTGAGATCAGATCTGAAATCAGACTTGAAAGTTGCGAATTAATGGGTTCCGACGCAGAGCATCGGAACCAGAACGATATCATTTCATGGATATTTGCGGGTCTGGGGGCGTTCGACTATCCCGCCAGAGGCGGATAAACTCAGTAGAATTTGTGATGCGTCTTTTGAAAAGAGACCCCCATGGCCTGCCCGCAGTACGGCTGGCGGGCCCTATAGTATAATCCAAGACTGATTTTTTCAAAACGCTGTTGTTACATAAAATGGAATCAAACAAAGTAGTAAGTTTCAAATCGCTTAGTGAAAATGTTGGCAGGTTTGATCTGAAAAATAAGACATTCCTGGTTCCACAGATGAACAGGATAGGGACTCATCTTCTTGCCGCAACATTCATGGGGTTTGGAATTGATGCAGTAGTCATGGAAACCTACAAGGGCCTTGACCTTGGTATGGAATACACCTCAGGCAAAGAATGTTACCCATGCCAGATCACTACAGGAGATATCCTGTATTTCATGAAGAAAGAAAAAGAAAGGCTGGGTCATTCTTTTAATCCCGAAGACTACATCTACTTCATGCCGGAATCAGATGGGCCATGCCGCTTCGGCATGTACAACAAATACCAGCGAATTGTCCTGGATTCTTTTCCGGAGCTGAGCAGGGTGAAAATAGGGTCCCTTACTACAAAGGATGGATACTCCTTAGATGGAATAATTGAAAAGGAAAGGGTCAGGGACCTCAGGAAAGTCGCCTATTTTTCCGTGGTAGTGGCGGATATTCTTGACAGGTTGCTATGGAGAATCAGACCCTATGAACGAGAAACCGGTATGACGGATGATTTTATCGAAGAATCTATGCACGTCCTGGAAGGCAGTTTTAAAACCTATGGGACCAATAAGAAATTTGATAAAATTCTTGATAAACTGGAAGAGATTGTCGAGGAGGGAAAAACCATTATTGATTTCACCATCCCTCCTAAACCCCTTATCGGGATAGTTGGCGAGATTTATTTAAGGACACAGGTCCATGCAAACCAGGATGTGATCAGGGTTCTCGAAAGGTATGGCGCCGAGGTAGTGAATGCCTCTATTGCCGAATGGGTGAATTACACGACATATGACAAGTTGAGGGACGCCAGAATAGGATTCCGGTTGAATCTGAAACAGCTTCGCTTTGGCCCCATGAGGGATCATCTAAAAAAGATACTCGGTTTTGGAGGGGAGCTTCTTTATCAGGAATCGAAACAGAAGAAAGTTTATAAGCGGGTGAGGTCGCTTATTGATCTGGCAGAAGACCATAAGGTGGCACACCTTGAAAATATACTTAAAGAAGAGGACCTGTTCTGTTTTGATGCGGGTACAGAGGCCTGTTTGAGCATTCCCGGAATCGTGGAATATGCAAGACAAGGATATAACGGCGTGGTGAACGTTTATCCGTTTACCTGCATGCCCAGTACGGTCACTTCGGCCATTGTAAAGCCTCTTATGAATAAACTCAGAATTCCCTACCTGGACACACCATATGATTCGAGCTTCCAGCCGGGGAGGGAAGCAGCCATTCGGACATTTATGTATCAGGCGCACCAGCATTTAAAACGAAACGGGAGGAAAAACCTGTCCGGACACAGATGAACACGGATTACCAGGATATTTAAATACAAAGGCTTAACCGGAGAGTCTATTTATTATCAGCGTGTATCTGTGGAGATCCGTGTCCTATGGGGAGACCTATGGCAACAAAAATGCTTATTAATGCCGTGGAGGCAGAAGAGTTCAGGGTGGCTATCATCAAAGACGGATTTCTGGATGGATTCTACATCGAAACCACCACGGCAGAGCAAAGGGTCAGGAATATCTACAAGGGGATTGTGGAACGAATCGAACCCGGCTTGCAGGCCTGCTTCGTCAATTTTGGAGGTGATAGGAACGGATTTCTGCAGGTGAGTGAAGTCCATCCTGAGTACTACTTGGATACCTGTGAGGTGACGGAGGAACAAGCTCTACCTCCAGTTGAGAAAGTTATGAAAGAGCGACAGGAACTGCTTGTGCAGGTGACAAAAGAGATGCCGGGACGCAAGGGGGCCCAGTTGACCACGTATCTTTCCCTGGCCGGTCGATACCTTGTTCTGACTCCGGGAAAGACAACAGGCGGAATTTCAAAGAAGATAGAGGACGAAAAAGAGCGGCTCCGGCTTAAGTCCATTATGAATCAGTTAAGGCTCCCGGAAGGAATTGGGTATATTGTCAGAACTGCGGCCCTGAAACAGAACAAGAAGGTGCTTTCCAGAGATCTCGGCCGGCTTTTGAGGATGTGGAAGGACATCCGGAAAAAGGTGAATAAAGCCCCCGCACCCTCCCTCGTTCACAAGGAACAGGACGTTTGCCTCCAGACCCTTCGTGACTATTTTACCAGCGAAATTACAGAGGTGCTGGTAGATGACAAGGAAACGTTTTTTAAAGTGAAAGATTACATGAAGGTCATATCTCCCAGGCACCAGAGAAGGGTCAGGCTCTACAAGGAAAAACGTCCCATTTTTGCCCACTATGAGATCGAGAAGCAGATAGAAACCATTTACAGTAATGATGTGTCTTTAAAATCAGGCGGCTATATTGTCATTGACCCTACTGAGGCATTGATTTCTATTGATGTGAATTCCGGACGGGGAAGGGCAGAAAAAGATGTTGAGAGCACGGCCTTCAAGACCAATCTCGAAGCTGCTGCGGAAATTGCCCGCCAGCTTCGTCTGAGAGATATAGGCGGGCTTGTAGTTATCGATTTCATTGATATGAAAGATAAAAGACATATCAGGGAAATCGAGAGGTTGTTACGTGAGAAGACAAAAGAAGATCGTGCCAAAATAGATACCTCCCACATATCCAAATTTGGCCTCCTCGAACTCTCGAGACAGAGATTGAGGCCTTCTATAGAGTCCAGGAGCTACCAGACATGTAATTACTGCCAGGGACGGGGTCTTGTTCTATCTGTTGAATCCGCTGCGGTGTCTTTTTTGCGCCAGATCTGGATGGGTATGTCAAGAGAAGAGATTGCCGAGGTCCAGGGAGTACTGCCTTTGGAGGTCAGTAGCTATCTTCAGCAAGAAGAGAAAGGAACTCGCAGAGCTTGAGTCCCGATATGGTGTAAACATTGTTTTACGTGGCGATCCTTCGCTTCCCCCTGGGGGAGGGAAACTGAAATTTGTAAAGGAAAGCGATGATATAGCGAGCTGATATGTCTCGCCTGTCTGTTGTCTATTGCTCGTTGTCCATTGCATAAACTGTGCACATTTACTCTTGCTGGGGCGTGGAGTTCTGAACGGTTTTTGTGCGCCTAAGATGCTTTTTTCAGGATAACAAAGGACCACTGACAACGGACCCCTGACGATTATGTTCAACAATATCATTTATTTTATTATCGTTCTCCTCATTTTCAGCCTTAACTATCCTGACAACTCCCCGGAGAATTCCCTCTTTTTTTCCCTTACCATGCTTTTCCTTACCTGGTTGATCTTCGCTGGATTTTGCTACTGGGGATTTCTGGATATACTGAAGCGGTTCAATAAGGGTAAGCCCTATCAACAGAATAATGGAAGTCTGACAGCCGAATACCAGAGACTGATCGCCAGGCTTTCAGCCATGGCAATATTTCTGTTTGCCCTGGCCGTTTATTTCCTTAACCTGAAGCATTGGCTCCAGGCAATTCCATGGATTGAGCGATTGTCCGTACTGCAGGGCCTTTTTGCCCTTTCGCTTTTTATGTTCTATCTCAGCACAATCTGGTATTTCGCTTATCCGGCGTATAAAGCCATTTTTCGTGTGGAAATTACAAGACAATCCTATGTCCGTTCCAATTTCAGATTTAATCTTCCCATCCTTTTTCCGTGGTTTGTACTTTCCTTAGCGTATGACCTGATGCTTTTTACCCGTTGGGGTGGACCCAACGGGTTCCTGGACAGTGTGCAGGGACAGATTGCCTTTTTTTCATGTTTTCTAATTCTACTTATGGTTTTTATGCCCGCAGTTATCCAGTACTGGTGGGGATGCAAGCCAATCAGGACATCAGAAAAGGGCCGGAAACTGGAGAAGTTCCTCAATGAGAAGGGCTTCAAGTACCGTCATCTCTTGGACTGGCCGATTTTTGAGGGGAGAATAATGACTGCTGGAATAATGGGTATTCTTCCCAGATACAGATACCTCCTAATTACCAATTCGCTTTTGGAAGTCCTTTCCGAAGAAGAACTCAAGGCTGTGCTGGCCCATGAGATGGGGCACGCCAGATACCGACACCTCGTTTTGTATATTGTCTTTTTTGTGGGGTTTATGGTGCTTTCTACCGGGCTATTTGATCTTTTTTTCTACCTGTTTTATGGACATCCCCTTTTGATAAATATGATTTCCGGTAGGGATTCTCAGGCCGTAAACCTTTTCTATATGATTCTGTCCGCTCCGATGCTCATCTGCCTTTTTGTCTATTTTCGCTATGTAATGGGCTTTTTTATGCGCAACTTCGAACGTCAGGCTGATCTCTATTCGGCAGAGACCATGGGCACCCCCGAACCCGCAATCAGTTCATTGGAAAAGATTGCTGATCTTGGCGGAAAAAGCAGGGATCTTCCCAGCTGGCACCACTTCAGCATCAGGGAGAGGGTGGACACCCTCTGGCGAACCCTCAGGGACCCTGGCCTGGTCAGACGGCATAACCGGTTTGTGGCCGTTTCCTTTTTGATATATTTGGTCTGTTTGGGCGGACTGGGGTATTTCTTGAATTTCAGCACCATGAAAAGAAATATGACCTATGAGTTCGTCGGAAAGGCGCTGAACCAGCGGCTTCTGAAGGAACCGGACAACATCGATCTTTACCAGGGTCTGGCTATTGTTTACCAGCATCTGGGCAGAAATGAAGAGGCCATTGAGACCTATGAAAGGATCATTAATCTGGATGCAAACCACGCGGTGTCTTTAAACAATCTGGCCTGGCTTTTAGTTACTGTTTCTGATGATGACCTGAGAAATCCGGATCGGGCTCTTGATCTGGCCAAGAAGGCAGTGGAGCTCGATAGATCCCCTATATTTCTTGATACACTTGCAGAGGCCTACTATGTTAACGGGCTCATCCGGGAGGCTGAAAAGGCTATTAGAGAGGCGATTGCCCTGGCAACCGAAAACAGGGGATATTACGAAAAGCAGCTGAAGAA
>JAFDHL010000274.1 GCA_019308785.1 Deltaproteobacteria bacterium | reverse complement strand
AATTTCAAAAACCGGCTTTGATCGGAATGGAGGAGTTTTGCCTAAAAAAAGTCAACTTTTTCTCTTGACTTTTTCCTGGTGCTCTACTCAGGTGGGTAGGCTGAAGACTGTTAGTAAAGGGCTGCACGTGGTACACATGGGGCTCCTATTATTGTATTACTGTAACTGCTTTATCCATGAAAAGAACTCTTTCGGTTCTCTTTCCCCTTCCCGTCCTCCGCAGTAGCTTTGCTACGGAGGGTGGACAGTCTTCAGTCTAAACCCCTTCAGCCTGACTACGTGAGTAGTCACGATAGAATAAAACTGATTTTCGATCAACGCAATATATAGAAAAAACTCTGCCTCTGTCAAGCTTCTGAAAGCAATAACAAATGAATTCTCAGAGCAGCGTAAGGTGCTCATCCCTTAAGTCTGAAACAAACATATGCCCGGGCGCATGGGTAATAATAAGGGGAAGAGACGCTGACGTGGCAGCTAATTGGGATGTCACGCCACATGCCCAGAACACGGGTATCTCTCCTGGACGAATGGTGACAGGATCTCCAAAATCAGGTTGGCCAAGGTCTTTTATGCCCAGTTCTTCGGGAGATCCCAGGTGCACGGGGGCACCATGGGTGAGATGGAAACGCGTGGTCACCTGAATGGCCCGGACCGCTTCTTTTGGCTTCATTGGCCTCATGGTCACCACCAGCGGGGCAGAAAATGGACCAGAAGGGTCACAATCACGGTTCGTGATGTACATGGACACATTCTTGTCTTCTTCCAGGTTGCGAACAGGGACGCCGGCCGCAACCAGCTCCGCCTCAAACGAAAAGCTGCAACCGAGAAGAAAGCTGACCGTGTCATTATGAAAGAGTTGACGGACATCTTCCACCTCTTCCTTGAGTTTTCCCTGTTCAAATACCCTGTACTTAGGCAGGTCTGTTCGCAGGTCGGCCCCCTTCGCGATTTTTGGCTCCACCTGGCCGGGGTCAAGCACATCGAGAATAGGACAGGGCTTGGGATTGCGGACACAGAAGAGCAAAAAATGGAAGGCCGCGTCCCGCGGGAGCATGACCAGGTTTGCCTGCACGAATCCTTGAGCAACGCCTGTAGTGGGTGTTGTCCATTTTCCGGATCTGATATCTTCACGCAATTGGGCAGGTGATAAATTTTGTGTCATGGTGAAATCCAGGCCTCCTTCATTTCGTTTAGGGAACTTGTTTAAACACCTCCAACTGATCTCCTAACCTCTTTGCTGTCAAAACAAAATTAAAAAGATCATACTGGAGACAAAAAATGGGATCCTCCTTAGGCAGGTATTCCTTTGTGCCCTTGATAAACTTTTGAGCGGTCTGCTGAAATACAATGTCCTTAAAGGCCTTGACAGGGTTATAAGGCCGGCCGGCCAGGAGGTATTCCAGGTAATCTGCGCACGCCTCATCCTCGGGCGACTTTCTTTTTGACCGCTCACCCATGGCTACTAATGTAACCTGATCAGGGTTTTTCCTTTTGATATACGCGACAATGGCCTTAGCCATTACAAAGCTCCCCAAGATAATTTCGTCCGCTGTGTCATAGGCAGATGATACTCCGGTCACCCCTGCCGTGGTGCGATGCACTACTGTCTTATCTTTGAAATAGGATTCACCCTTTTGGATAATTTGAGAGGGCGAATTCCCAAAGTCCGCGCCTTCCATGGGGACTTCGTTTATTTCACCCACCAGGATGAATTCAGGGTTTTCGCGTTTTACGGCAAGGGCCTTTTCAGGATCCGCTTTTAAGATTACGCGCTTTGCGCCAAAATGAAAAAACAATGGTGCGCACGAAAAGGCCCTGAACACGTCAATGATGACGGTCAACCCTTCTGCCTCTTCAGCCCCCTTTGCACAGCTTTTCCTGATGATTTTCAAAATCAACATCCTTCACGTGAAGCCGAATACACTCAATCAAACGCAGGCCCCTATCATAATAAGAGCTTCCCTGTCTCCCGCACCTGATCCAGGATTTTTTAGGATTTTGGACGAAATTTTTCCTCTGTATGTTCTCTTTTGTATGCCATAACATCTTACATTGAAAACGGTCAATTGATAGTTGTTATTTGTCAGTTGTCCTTTGCATGAAAACCACCTCGGCCGAGTCCATTACAATCGAAGCACAAATGAGATATGAGTTTTGAACCGTAAATCCTTATCTGACTGCTGAAAGCTGATACCTGGCAGCTCCCTAATTGTGCTTTGGAACAATTAGCGTGATAATATACAAATTTTTTCCTATTTAATATAACACGTTTGCAGAGAAAAACCTTGACATTGCCGTACATGAAAGGCTATGTTGTACGTCATGAATACAAAACTGACATTACGAATGGATGAAGCCGTTATACGAAAGGCCAAAACAGAGGCAAAACTCCGGGGCAAATCCGTATCCCGTATGGTAGCTGAATTCATTGAGTCGATTGGTTCTCGACCGGATTCAGGAAAGGTTCTGCCGCCGACCACGGCGGCACTTGTTGGGATTTTGAAGGGGCAAGAGATCTCGGAAGATGATTACAAGGAGCACCTTAGGGAGAAGTACCTTTGAGAGTGCTCATTGATACCAATGTCGTGCTTGATGTTCTGCTCGAGCGTGAGCCTTTTGTAAAAGCTGCCGTGGACGTGTTTTGTCTTGTCGAGGAGTCTCGCATTGACGCTTTCCTTTGTGCTACTACCATTACAACGATAGACTACCTGCTTACGCAGTCCCTTACGGCGTCCAAAGCGCGTGACGCTCTACGCAAACTCATCAGCATATTTGAAATTGCCACCGTAAACAGACCAGTGATAGAACGTGCACTTGGGAGCAAAATCCGCGATTTCGAGGACGCGGTGTTGGACGAGGCCGGCCAAATGGCTGGCGTTGATTCTGTTGTCACCAGAAATACGAAGGACTTTGCCGGGTCCAGCCTGAAGGTCTTTGATCCCAACGAGTTCCTGGCTCAGATAAATAGATAGCAACTGCTTCGGGAGTTTCCTGCTGTGGCTGTATCATTGACTACGTTCTGCGGCTAATCCCGAGTCAAAACGCCAGCCAACCAGCCAGTGGAGCAGACTCGGTAAACCTCGCCGCTTACCGGCGCGTTATGCGATAGATGAATCCAATATTATTTTTAATGGTGAGAAGATGAAAAAAATTTTTGATGGTAAAAAAACGGCAAAATTAGGCACTGAAAATAAGCCCGCTGTTGTTAAGGTACAAACAGAAGAAAGATTGAAAGAAGTAGCAGCAATGTTTGAAGAAAACGGTTGGAAATATACAATTGGATTGGAGCCGGATAAGCCAGAGGATATTACCGATTTAGAAACATTGTTGAATACGCCAAAACCAAAGATAGCCGAAAAGAAAGTTGGACGCAATGAGCCCTGCCCATGTGGAAGCGGGAAGAAGTATAAAAAATGTTGTGGTAAATAAGGCTATAAAGCGGGACATCCTTAAGAATCTAAGTTTATGGCTGACAGCTCCCTAATTGCGTTTTGGAACAATCAGGGAATTAATATACAGATTTTTTTCTGCTTAATACAATACGTTCGGCCGTGAGGCACTACCTGCTGCGAATTATATGACTATGAATAAACCCAAATTTGAATCACTCGATCAGATGGCTGAATCAACGGCCGCAGCCCTGGCGCAGGCCGCCGCGGGTTCCGCATTCCACCTGTTTCGCGACAAACAATTCCGGCGATTGGGAAACTTTGAGCAGTTGAGTCAGACTGAGCAGGACAGGATCTTCAATGAGCTGGTTATCGCGTCTCTTGTCCTAATCATGCTTGTACT
>JAFDHL010000273.1 GCA_019308785.1 Deltaproteobacteria bacterium | reverse complement strand
CGATCACCAATTCTCTATACTCAAAAAGTCGGGTTTGGAATAATGCATTGTTTATACATCAATATATGAACAAGTCGCACCAGGGCGGGCTTTAGCTCATTTTAGGCACTCTTTGGGGTTTATCCAGGCAGAACCAAAGGATTCGGACCACGCCTACAAAAAATGGTTTTCAAACATGCAATAAAGGTCGATTATGAGCATCCTTGTAGATGAAAACACTAGAGTGGTTGTACAGGGCATTACCGGACGTGAAGGCGCGTTTCATACGAAACAGATGCTGAATTACGGTACGGTGGTTGCCGCAGGTGTTACACCGGGAAAGGGAGGCAAACAGGTTAAGGGCGTACCGGTCTTTAATACCGTATATGAGGCCGTTGAGAAAGAAAGCGCAAATGTCTCCTGTATTTTTGTCCCTCCCCCATCTGCGGGTGATGCCATCATGGAAGCGGCATCCGCAGGTCTTGGCGTCATTGTATGTATCACGGAAGGCATTCCCATACTTGATATGGTCAAGGTGGCCAGCTTTTTAAAGGATAAAAACTCGGTCCTTATAGGCCCCAATTGTCCCGGTATTATATCCCCTGGAAAAACCAAGGTGGGCATTATGCCAGGCCCAATACACAAACCTGGTGGAATGGCAGTCATTTCAAGAAGCGGGACCCTTACCTATGAGGTGGTTGATCAATTAACCAGGGCAGGTTTAGGACAATCCACCTGCATCGGTATTGGCGGAGACCCAATTATCGGCACTACCTTTATTGATCATCTCAAAAGATTTAAGGACGACCCTGAAACAAAAGGGGTAGTTCTCATTGGAGAAATCGGTGGTACTACCGAAGAAGAAGCGGCCGAATATATCCGGAAGGAATTTGACAAGCCTGTAATTGCATTCATAGCAGGCCAGACAGCACCCCCTGGTAGACGAATGGGCCATGCGGGGGCGATAATCTCAGGCGGTGAGGGTAAAGCCGAAAACAAGATAAAGGCCCTTGAGGACGCTGGAATTACCGTAGCCCTGGACCTCGGGTCCTTGGGTAAGACGGCATCCAAGATCATGGGAAAGAGCTGATTAGTTACCACAAATTAAAATCATAAACGTTCCAAACCCGCTCATCAAACCTTGCTTGACTCCAGATGCGCTTAGTGATAGAATTTCAGTAATATTTTAGTGACTACTCACGTAGTGAAGGGGAAAGAAAACCGAAAGAGTTCTTTTCAGGGATAAATCAGTTACAGTAATACAACAATAGGAGCCCCATGTGTACCACGTTCAGCCCTTTACTAATCCCGCGTTCCGCGGGACCTTCAGCCTAAATAACCTAAGTAGTTACACATTTTAACCCTTGAGATTAGATATAAAGTTACGGGTTGAAAGCTCAGAGCGCAAAGGGGATGCTCCGCAACAAGGCATCACATATCCATGAACAAAGTCCTGAACATCACCAACCGGCTTGAAGATAAGAAGCGGAAACAGCAGACAGAAATCCATCGAGGCAAAATGGAAACGCTTCAAAGGATTATCCAGTGCTCTTCGTGCCATTTTAAATGTGCCATGTGCGGTTATCATCTGAACACCACGGACTCACCTTATGCACCGCCCTCATCTCCCCCCAATTTTTACCTGTGTGAGAGTTGCCGCGCTGAATTTGAAGAGTACATGGAAATGACAAGCGGAAAAAAGGAATCCAGTATCTTCTGGCACAACCGGGAATGGATGAAATTATGGTCTGCCTGGTTCGATTTCCAGCAGGCCATCAAAGAGTTCAAAAACTCAGTTGAATTCGAACAACTAACCGAAGAACTTGATAATTAGCGATTACCGATTGGCGATTGAAGTTTTTTTATGAGATCAAATTTGAGCCTTTACAAAAAATGAGATCGAGAGTTTGAACACTGTTTCGATTTATTATCAAAAAACAAAATCGTCAATCATAAATCGTCAATCATAAATCGCGTAAGCGGAGGTATACCAATGTTTGGGATAGGCATGCCGGAATTGATTATCATATTGATCATTATCCTGATCATCTTTGGGGCGGGGAAGCTGCCTGAGATAGGCAGTGGAATAGGAAAAGGAATTAAAAACTTCAAAAAGGCTACTCACGAACCACCGGACGAAATAACGCCCCCTGAAGCGGGAAAAGAAATAGATGAGGAAAAAACATAGTTAAGCTTCCCCTCAAACTGAAATCCGCTTGAGGCTTAACAATGCTTGATTGCGACGATCAATACCACTCAAAAGGGGATATCATCTTCCGGAACACTAATCGGTTCCTCCACTGGATGGCGCTCATCTGTTGACTCTGCCCTCCCCTCCTGACCTGCAGGACCTAACATTTGCATTACTTGAGCAATTATTTCCGTGGTATATTTTTTGTTCCCATCACGGTCTTCCCACGACCTTGTTTGCAATTTCCCCTCAATATAAACTTGACTGCCCTTGCGAAGGTATTCCCCGCAGATCTCTCCAAGACGTCTCCATGCAACGATCCGATGCCATTCAGTTCGTTCCTGCTTTTCGCCCGTGTCTTTGTCTTTCCATTCCTCTGACGTGGCAATGCTGAAATTGGCTACTGCCGCGCCGCTGGGCGTATATCTCAACTCCGGGTCTCTCCCCAGTCTTCCAACCAGTATCACCTTGTTCACACCTGCCATATCTTTCTCTCCTTTCTTCCTGTTTAATGTAGAGCCTGATTCTCAGAGGCATTAAACCTTAGCACAAACAAAAAACCGAAATCAAGGTGATTTGGCTGTAGGTTAGCCTACGAGAATGAATTCCCTATTGACTGATCGTTACTAAAGGGTTAAGCTATTGTTTATTCAAGAAAATAGTCTGTATCCGTCTGGAACGGACCTTATCGAAACCTCAGGCGGATCAATCTTAAAGACTGCTCGTAGTACACCGGAAAGGTCAAAAATGGTAAAAGTTATACCTCTGGGAGGTCTTGGAGAAATCGGACTCAATATGATGGCCATCGAGCACGGCCAGTACATCCTTGTAATAGATGCCGGCCTTATGTTTCCCGATGACTACATGCCGGGTATAGATCTGGTGATCCCTGATTTCCAATATCTCAAAGAAAACAAAGACAGGGTGAAATCCGTCATTCTGACCCATGGTCATGAAGACCATATCGGTGCAATGCCCTTTTTCCTTAAAGAATTTTCCGTTCCCGTCTTTGGTACAAGTTTTACTTTAGCGCTTTTAAAGGAAAAACTCAAAGAACACGATTTATTGAATCAGGCAGATCTTCGAAAAATAGAGCCAGGAGATATTACCCGGTTCGGTCCCTTTAAAACGGAATACATTTCTGTAAACCACAGCATCGTGGATGGAATCGGCCTTGCAATTGATACGCCTGAAGGAATACTCGTGCACTCCGGCGATTTCAAGATCGATCCTACTCCGGTAGATGGCCAGTTTACAGACCTGAAACGTTTTGCCCGCTACGGAGAAAAAGGGGTCCTCGCCCTTTTTTCGGATTCCACCAATGCGGAGAAGGAAGGATCTACACTCAGTGAGAAGGGCGTAAGAAAAACGTTGGAAGACATTATTCAGGCCTGCCAGGGTAGAGTTATTGTCGCCACATTTGCATCCAACATTTCCAGAATCCGCCAGGTCGTTGAGATTGCTTCTAATTTCGGACGGAAGGTGGTTTTTAACGGAAAAAGCATGGTCACAAATGTCAGTTTGGCCAGCGACCATGGATTTCTCAGCATACCTGATGACATGGAAATCAGAGAGCGACAGATCGACCAGTTTCCGGATCACAGCATTGCCGTTATCACTACCGGAAGCCAGGGGGAACCGATGTCAGCGCTCACCAGGATGGCCCGCGGGGAGCACAAGAGCATCAAAATCAAAAGGGGCGATACAATTATTCTTTCTTCCCGATTTATTCCGGGGAATGAAAAGGCCATCACCTCGGTCATAAACAGCCTCTATCGCATGGGGGCAGATGTAATTTATGAAAAAGTTTCTGATATTCATACATCCGGTCACGCTAAAAGAGAAGAACTGAAGCGCATGTTACGCCTGGTTAAACCACGGTATTTTATACCGATTCATGGTGAATACCGGCATCTTGTGAAACATTCCGAACTGGCCTTGGATACCGGTATGTCCGGAGAAAATGTACTTGTTGTGGAAGACGGGGACGTGATTTCCTTTGAAAACTACAAAATGAGCCTGGAAGATCCTGTTCATGCCGGTCAAATCCTTGTGGACGGAAAAGGAGTCGGCGATGTTGGAGAAATGGTGCTCAGGGACCGGAGAAAACTGGGCGGACACGGGATGGTCATTGTGGTCCTAACCATAGATGAACAGACCGGTGATATTCATTACGGTCCTGAAATCATATCAAAAGGATTTGTATTTGAAGAACTGAGAGGACATATCCTTGAGGATGCCAAATGTGTTGTGCTGGAAGTATTTGATGAGATCGACCGGTCCAACCTCATTGAATGGGATAAAGTTGAATCTGATATACAAAGACAGTTGAAGCGTTTCTTTTACAGGGTGATTGAAAGGAGGCCCCTTATATTACCAATCATCATTCCAGTTTGAAATTATGAGTTGTTGCAGTCAGAGAAATACTTGTGTATTTTATTAAAAACCTGAATGCTGACCGCTGATGGCAGAACGATAGTAAAGAATACAAGCACAGAGGACGTGGCTTTGATCTGCCCCTGAAAGGGGCTATGATCATAGATAGTCTCAGGAGTGCAAAGTGACTAAAGTTAAGGAATTCCTGTATTCTATAAATAAGATGGAGCGAAGCGACACCACAACGATCACCAATTCTCTATACTCAAAAAGTCGGGTTTGGAATAATGCATTGTTTATACATCAATATATGAACAAGTCGCACCAGGGCGGGCTTTAGCTCATTTTAGGCACTCTTTAGGGTTTATCCATGCATAGCCAAAGGATTCTGACTCCCGCATAGCGGGATCTTCGACACGCCCATCGAAGATCCCGCTATGCGGGGCAGGATGTGGTTTTCAAAGATGAAATAAATGCTTGTTTTTGATGAGGTGTGACTACTCACGTAGTCAGCCTAAATAACCTGAGTTACGATGAGGTTATCAAATTGAGCCGTAAATCAAAACCCAAGACCAATAAGGCTAACCCCCCACATCCCATCAGAAAAGAGATTCCGGGGCTTATTCTCCTGCTTGTGGGTATTATTTTAGGTGGGAGCCTTTTGTCTTATCACCCGGCGGATCAGCTTTTCTGGAATGTGACAGGATCTGTCGGCAAGGCCCACAATCTTTTCGGCACCGTTGGTGCGCACCTTGCCGGTGCAACATTCTTTCTGCTCGGGTTTTCGGCTTTCTGGGTAGTCGCTATCCTGCTTGCCCTGTCATTTATTTCGTTCAGAGGACGCCCACTGTCATCTCCCATTGCGAGTACCATTGCCGCTGCTGCGCTGATTGTCTCTTTTTCCGGGATCTTGAACCTTAAGTTTCCTGAGGAAGTGCCTTTCAGGGGCGGAAATATAATTGCCGGGGGCCTGGTAGGTCTTCATCTGGCCGGATCGGTAAAGGATTTTCTTAACCAACTCGGTGCCTATCTCTTTCTCTTTACGATTTTTATCACATCGCTCATGGCTGCAACCCACCTCTCCCTGGGCTGGCTCTTTTCCAGGTCAGGATTTTGGGCTCTGGGCATATTGAGGCACATCACGGAAATGATCAAGAAGAGGATAGAACGCAAGAAGAGGGCCAGAAAGACTCTCCTGGCCAGGGAAAAAATTAAATCAAAGCCAAAGGTAACTATCGTCAAACCAAAACCTGAACTCGAAAAAAAGCATGAACAGGAAACTTTCGACTTTATGCGTGTGGCCGGCGAACTAAAACTCCCCCCACTGGATCTCCTGAATGACCCTCCTGAGAAAAAAGGCGTCGAAATTCAACGGGAAAGTCTGGAGATGAACGCCCGGCGTGTTGAAAAAAAACTTGCAGACTTTGGTGTTGAAGGCGAGGTCGTTGAAATCCTCCCGGGGCCTGTGATTACCATGTATGAATACAAACCTGCACCCGGCATAAAAATAAGTAAAGTAGCAGGGCTCTCTGATGACCTTGCCCTTGCCCTCAGGGCGTCAAGTATCCGGATTGTTGCACCAATACCGGGGAAAGCTGCAATCGGTATTGAAATTCCCAATAACCAGAGAGAAATGGTATTTCTGAAAGAGATCCTGTCAAGCCCTTCCTACACCGATTCCAAATATGAGTTGCCAATCGCCTTAGGCAAGGACATCACCGGCGCACCTGTAGTAACGGATCTGACCAAGATGCCCCACCTCCTCGTGGCCGGGGCGACCGGGGCCGGCAAGAGCGTTTCAATAAACACTATGATCAACAGCCTCCTGTTTAAGGTCTCCCCGGACATGGTCCGCTTTCTCATGATTGATCCTAAGAGGATCGAGCTCTCCGTGTACCACGATATCCCCCACCTGCTTCACCCCGTGGTCACGCAACCAAAGGAAGCCACAAAGGCACTCAGATGGGCAGTAGAGGAGATGGAAAGGCGGTATATGCTCCTGTCTGACAGGGGCGTCAGGAATATTAACACTTATAACCGCAAAATTCTCAAAGAACAAAAAGCCGGTTCAGCAGATGACACGGAAGGCAGCAAAAAAACCCTGCCCTACATTATTCTCGTCATTGATGAACTGGCCGACTTAATGATGTCCTCCTCCAGGGATGTGGAAGAGGCTATCACGCGCCTGGCCCAGATGGCCCGTGCGGCGGGTATCCACCTTATTATTGCCACGCAAAGGCCCTCCGTAGACGTCCTCACGGGCATTATCAAGGCCAATTTCCCGGCTCGAATCTCTTTTCAGGTCTCCTCAAAGGTCGATTCCCGGACCATCCTGGATGCAATGGGTGCTGAAACGCTTTTGGGAGAGGGAGACATGCTGTTCATTCCCCCCGGAGTTGGTCGCATTATGAGGATTCATGGGGCATATGTCTCTGAAGAAGAGACAAAAGGGGTAGCTGATTTTATCAGGAACCAGCAAACACCGGATTATGATACAGCCATTTTATCCGACATCGCCCGGGATGACTCATCCGAAGAAGAGGAAATAGAGCTGGACGAAAAATATGACCAGGCCGTGGAAGTTGTGCTTCAGACAGGCCAGGCATCCATTTCCATGTTACAGCGCAAACTCAGGGTGGGCTACAACCGGGCTGCCCGGATGATAGAGGCTATGGAAAGAGACGGAATTGTGGGCCCCTCGAACGGCGTTCGAACGCGAGAGGTTTACGGCAGAAAGAGCCTGTGAAATGATAAAACTACTTCGCAACAAATACCTGTTCCTTTTCTCTCTTGTGCTGCTTCTATGGCAAGGTCCTGCATCTGGCAGCGATAGGCTATCCGGTATTATTGAAGGCGTACATGAAAAGTACCGTGATCTCCCTGGCCTTAAAGTTGGGTATACCCGGGAAGTAATCACCCGTTCAATGTCCATGTTAGGCGCCCAGGCCAGAGGAGATCTGGCCACAGGCCATATCTTTTTTAAGCCTCCCCACTTCCTGAGACTTGAGCAGGAGACGCCGAAACCCGAGACTATAATAACCGATGGAGAAACGCTCTGGTGGTACATCCCTGACAAAAGGCGTGCTCACAAGTATCCCTCTGAGCAATTTGGGAAGGAATTAAACCTCTTGAGCGATATATTCCGCGGATTCACCCAGCTGGAGAAACGATTCAAGGTTGGAATGGTTGACCAGAACGACGCGGGGGAATACCTGATCCAACTCAAACCTGACCCACCCTGGCAGGATATTGACCGCATACGCATCACGGTAACACCCAAATATGATATCCGGGTCTTGGATATCTACAATCAGTTAGGCAGTGTAACCCGCTTTACACTTAAAAACCTGGCCGTGAAAGAGGCTTTCGAGAAGGATTTTTTCCGGTTTTCGCTCCCGGAAGGTGTGCGGTTGATTGAAGAGGGTGAGCTTCGAGAATAAAGACATTCATGGTCGGCTTCTTATCTGGGCCATAAACACGGGCTCCGCCCAAAAAACGGACAGTCGCCCATCGTTTGAAGAAATCATCCCAGGTCACCTTGGTCACTCGGTCGTCACCTATACGCAAGAGTTTTTCTTTCCGTGCAACTACATATCCCAGAACATCTAAATTGAAAACAAATTTCCTTTATGCTATAGCATTTAAGAAAAATTTGGGCACAGATTAACACGGATTGTAAATATTTTAAGACCCTGGGTTTATCTACGAAAATCTGTATACCCAAAAACATACAAGCGCCCATAATCTTCTATGAAATCACAAAAGAAAAAAAAGGATGCCCCCTCTGCCCTTGAAGAGCAATTGTCAGAGCTGGAGGAAAAGGCCGCTCAAAGGGAAATCCACATCCATTATGATCTGCTTGAAGCATCAGGGCTCAAGTTAAAGGGCGGAATCTGTAAAATAAATGGAGAATACCACATCTTCGTTGACAAGCGAAAACCAACCGTTGAGAAGATTGATATTCTTGAGGATTGCCTCAACCACCCTCTTCCGGAAGATATGCCATGACTAATGCCATCGACTATTGAAAATTATCAATCGAAATTCAT
>JAFDHL010000272.1 GCA_019308785.1 Deltaproteobacteria bacterium | reverse complement strand
ATCCCCGGTGAGCACAAATTACGAAAAGATCATTCGTGAAAACCTATCCGGGTTTTATGCCCAATTACCCCGCAAAGGTGTGGAAATATACCTCGGGGCGGAGACAAAGGGCGATGTTTTCGGCTTCAGGGCCTTTGGTGAGGACTGCCGTATTGTTCCTGATGATATAACCTTGTCCGGCGAAACCGTTGTGGACCCGAAGGGGGTACTGATATCTCTCTATGCACTCCACGCCGGTCCTGATCCTGTAAGGCTCAAACCCATTAAAGCATTTAAGGATCTGCCGGGCAGCATGCCCTATTGGGGCGCTTTCAGCGCCAACAGCGAAAGAGTGCTGATTCCCCATGTTCCTTCGATTCAGGAAAAGCAGGAAAAAATAAAAACAATCTTTGATGGCCTGGATGGCCCGCCTGATTCAGGCGGTGATTTATCGTTTATCCTCTTTCCCCTGCCCAAAATTGCCCTCTGTTATATCTTTTATCTGCCGGACGATGAATTCCCGGCCTCTGCCACTTGTCTTTTTTCCGCCAATGCCCTATCTTATATGCCGTTAGACGGACTTGCCGATGTGGCGGAGTACACATCCAGAAAAATCATTGAACTTCTCCTTGCTGATAATGAATAACTAATGTAATCGGCCATACCGAGGAACCCAGATGTCTGAAAAACTGTTTGGAACGATCAAGCTGGAAAACAATCTCGATCTTGAAATCTGGGACCTGAGCCGTGTCATAGCCGGTGATCGGTGGCTGGTCAGTATGGAAGCCAGGCTAAATGTTCCCATTGAAATCGAGCACCTTGAAACCTTGCCTGACAAAGAAAAAGTGCTTGCCATACTCAAAGAGACATTTGGGGAGGGAATCTCATACAGGTACAACCATGAAAATTTTTTTGTGGATAAAAATCAGAAGAGGGAGGTATTCCAGGAGAACCTGGAAAGGCTGAAGGAAAACGTCCTCCTATACCTGTCCCGTCCGGATTTTGCGAAAAAACTGGTTTTGTCAAAATACAGGGAGCTGAAAACCAAAAAACCCCATCTTTTTCCCGAATCATGAGCATTTCTGATTGATGATTGTATCTGCGTATCAACCATACTTTGCGCCGTTTGCCGGCTTTTTTTCAAAGGCCGCTCGTTCGGATATTGTTGTGCTTATGGATTCGGTCCAGTTTCCCCGGGGTACGACCTGGTTGACCCGGAATCGCTTTAAGAACGACCGGGGCGCCTTGTGGATGACCATACCGGTGTGGCAAAAGGGCCTTGGATTTCAGAAGATAAATGAGGTTAGAATCTGCCACGAGGGACGCTGGGCAAAAAAACATCTGGAAAGCCTGCGGACCGCATATGCAAATGCCCCTTTTTTTGAAGAACACCTGACATTTATTGAGGAGATTTTTTCGGACATACCGGAAAAGCTCGTGGACCTCAATTTGAATATCATCAGATATCTTATGAAGCACCTGGAACTTCCCGCTAAAGTGATATTGCTTTCGGAACTGGACATTGACGCAAAGGAACCACGGCTCTCGATGGAAGTGTGCAAGAAATTAGGAGCTTCACATTTCCTGGCACAGAGTAGCGCAAAAAAATACTTGGATAAAACAGCATTTCAAGAGGCGGGAATCGCGCCTCAATTCTTTAACCCCCGTTATCCCGTCTATCCGCAGTTGTGGGGGACATTTGTCACGAACCTCTCCGCCTTTGATCTCCTTTTCAACTGCGGTCCAAAGGCTCAGAACATTCTTAAAAAGGCATAAGGGAATGAAAATGAGTGCGCCAAGCAAAGCTAATATAGGCAAGCTGGACAATCCAGCACGTGTAACGGGTAACCACCTGCACGGAACTGAACCATGCGTATGAGGAGGTAACGAATCATGCGAAGCCATGGGAAGGGCAGTTTGTCAGCCACAACGCAAGTGAAGGTATTGAGCCCCGAAATTATCCTTGTTGCATTGGGTCAAGGGTTTCATTTCCTGGAAACCAATATCAGGACACACGCTAAAGGTGAGAGTGTTTCTGACGTGCCGGGGTCTGAGTCCGTGGCGGGCAAACGAACTGTTTATATTGGAACTTGGGAGAACCGAAGCGTTCCAAAGGAAAGCTTCCAAGAAGCCGAAGAGGTAACAAGGAAGTATGGCGTTTCGGTAGTCGGACTGACTCATAGTAGAGGCGTAGGCAGGGTAATGCCTGTCGAGTTCCGAAGTTTGGAGACACTCGAAGGGGTCAGCAGTTTAACGCAGAGAGATGAGGTCTGTCATGCAATACACTGATATTGGAAAAACATGGCAGAAACTATCTCTCATATCCGGTCATGCCCGAAGAGATCCTGATTTTCAGTTTACGAGTCTTGCTCACTTACTGGATGTCGAATATCTTCGGGATTGCTACAAAAGCCTGAACAGGAATAAGGCTGTAGGAATTGACAACGTAAACTGGGAAGAATACGGCAGAAAGTTGGATGAAAATCTGGAGCTGTTAGTCTCAAAGTTGAAGCGCAAGAAATACAAGCCGAAACCGGCGAGACGAGTATACATACCGAAAAGCGAGACAGAAAAACGCCCGCTCGGTATATCAGCACTGGAGAACAAGATAGTAGAACGTGGAATCACGTGGATACTTGAAAACATCTATGAACAGGACTTCTTGAACTGTTCATATGGATTTCGTCCGAAAAGGAACAGTCATCAAGCATTAAAAGAACTGAATGACTTGATAATGTTCCAGCCGGTAAACCACATCGTAGAAGCAGACATAAAGGGATTTTTTGACAACGTATCGCACGAGAAACTCATGGAGTTTATGAGTATAAGAATAAAAGATACGACACTGTTGAATCTGATAAAGAAATTCCTGAAAGCCGGCTATGTCGATGACGGTCTATTGGTCAAACCGGAAGCCGGAACGCCGCAAGGCAGTATACTTAGTCCTATGCTGGCAAACATCTTCCTGCACTATGTATTGGATACATGGTTTGAGACGACAGTCAAAAGCCATGTAAGAGGGTACTGTGAAATCGTTAGATATGCTGATGACTTTGTTTGTGTAGTTCGTTATGCAGATGACGCCAGGCGCATAGAGCGAGGGATGCGAAACCGGTTCAACAAGTATGGTCTGGAACTACATCCGACAAAAAGCCGGAATCTAAGTTTCGGACGATTTGAACGGGGAAACGCCAAAAGACAGAACCGCCGTGCCAATACATTCGATTTTCTGGGATTTACTCACTATTGCGACAGGTCAAGAAAAGGCAACTTCAAAGTTGGCCGTAAGACCAGTCGCAAGAAATACACTGCAAAATGCAGAGCAATGAATGCGTGGCTAAGGGCGATAAGAAATCAGGTTAAAACCAAAGAATGGTGGAAAATCCTGATAGCAAAGCTGCGGGGACATTTTCAGTATTACGGAGTTAGTGAGAATTACAAGGGTATTGCGGGGTTCTATAAATTTACCATAAGAATGGTTAGGAAATGGATGAACCGACGCAGCCAGAAGCGGAAAATGAGTTGGGATAGATTTACAAAATATCTTGAGCATTATCCGTTACCGAAACCGAAAATAGTGCATAGCTTTTACGAGTCACCTGTAAGGTGAGTTGGACTGAAGAGCCGGATGTGGGAAATCCACAAGTCCGGTTCTGTGAGGGGCATTGAAACTCCTCATGTTAAATGAATTTAAGAAAAGGAGTCATATTATGTCTACTCGACAATTAAGCAAAACACAAAAAAGGTTGCTCGAAAAAAGAGAACAGATCAAAAACAAGATTATTATCGCTGTAGATCCCAGTTCTAAAAAACATCAAATTGAGATTTTATCTCCAG
>JAFDHL010000271.1 GCA_019308785.1 Deltaproteobacteria bacterium | reverse complement strand
GGAGTTTGTCCTGATTCAAGTCGATATTACGAAGTTTATTCGGTTGGCATTAATTGTCGATCTCGCTATGGAGCGGCAACCTGATTCCATAATTACGCTTATTTTGGGACTAGCGGCTACCAGTCCAAAAGTATTTTTTCCCATGCATAAAGACACTAACTTTTTAAACATTATCCAAAGCTCTGAAGCCACTTCTAATTGTTCTAAGGGAGATATTTCAACGAGTATTCTTGTTCGAGATATTTTATGTTGCCTGTCGAGAACATTTCTCAGTTCAACTGCAATATCGCCGATCCCTTGCCAGCAATCAGCGATTTGTCCTTTCGGATCCTGAACAACACCGCCAGAAAAATTAACTCCTTTGAAAGGCCCCTGGCGAGTCATTTTAAAATTGGGCATGAGTTTTGCCACATTTTCAAAGAATATTTTCCGATTCATGCAGGGACGAGAGTTGTTTATTACCTCCCGGACGGTTTCATTGTAACTATTTCCAAAATTGCTAATAGCGTTGCTAATTAATCCGGGCTTTATGGGATTTCCTTTCTTGTTGAACAATATCTTCATATTCAATACTTCTTTATAAAAAAGTTATGATAATAAATCTGACACTATAGGAGTATAAATCGATTTAACCCCTGGCAGTAAAAAAAGCGCTTCATCGAATAAGTATTCTCCGACCCTTGAAATAATTACCATGCTGCACAATACCATCGCATTTTCTCAATTTAATCTCGAACAATTAGGCACCCATCCCATTCTATAAGTACCTAGCTTATAAGCCGGAGCATCGCATTGCCCTTTTTTGCAGCATCTTTATAATATTCTTTAAGTTTATTGAAATAGACCATAACCTCTTCGAGTTGTTTTTTTGTGAGCCCCTTAGGGTATTTATAGATATCTGCCTTGGACATTGAATCCTTGTTGCTTCGCTTCCTCAAATCCTCCTTAGAAAGATTGTCCAGGGCACGTGCAACATCCTTCAACTCTTCAGGTGTCAGCCAGCAAAATTCTCCTCCCAATCCCTCAACTGGGTGCCCTACCATGACTGCATAAGCAAGGGGAAACTCCTCACCCTCTTCAGTACCGGTGATAAGATAGTGAAGGAGGTGCCAAGTTTTGCCCATGTATATTCCTTCATCCTCAGGATCAACCGAGTATTTGGCTGTTCGTTGTCTCCCGGCATCCTCTTCTTCCGCATCAGGATCGGGGAATTGTGTCTCAAGGAATTCCTCACATGCCCCTTCCGAGATAAGAAATTGCTCCATTCTTGACATATTTATTTGCCACATACTCATTTCAAACCCCATTGGATCATCTCCCTTACTTTATACTCAAAGCTAACCGGAATTGTAGCATGTCTGATTTGTGATTTCGGACCGGGCTAACTGTTTAAAGTGAATCGGGTCATGTCTGCCGTTGACTCTTGTTGAAAAAGCAACCTAAAAATATTGTGCCAGGCTAAGTTAAATCAGTCACGAATCTGCAATAGAAGACTGAAAAAGATGTATTAATGAACGGAAGCCTAAATACTTATGGAAAAACAGATGATAAATCTACCAAGAGTCAACATAGGATTTGACCACCAAGGGATTGACCTCCTTTAACGGAATAAGATCCGTCTGACGTAAAGGGTTCATCGCTTTTTCGACGGCGGACTTTAAACCTTATTTCACATTCCTTCATTGTATATTACCTTAAATCAAGTAGGTGTCTCAGCTTTGTATAATCTCCCCTATATTTATGTATGTGACTCCACGCTGGTTGATAAAGAGGCCAGAATTTCATTTCTCGGGAATTGAACCGTGCATTTATGACTCTTCTATACTTCCTATTTTTTGCCACCGATTCCATTTCACTCATGGGGCTTTGTTTTGTCGCCAAGTGACTCAATATACTGCTGTTCTCATTTTCCCCCAGCAGAATTGAAGCGACATTTCTACAACCGAGATCCCCGAATGACACCAGGATCTCCGGCCTCACAATCCTTATCATTTCGCGAACATGATCCCTGCAGCATTTTAGATATCCATAGAAATGTGACTGCGGGTCTCCGCTGCCCCCAAAGCAGAGCATCGAGTTGGTCATGAATACGCCGTTTTTCCTTATAAATTTGTCGACAGTGCTATCATCGTACTCCTGATTCAGCACATTCTGCCAGAACCGCCTCCAAGTTGGACCCCAGATATTGTTTTTGATTGTGTAACCATCAAGCGGGAAATTATGATCTCGCTTCAGCTTATGAAAAACAGGGAAGTGTTTATAGTCGATCCCCACGATCATGAGCTTCGTCTTCCGGAATTTGCGATGCAGCATGCAGCGATCCAGCCAAGGATTTATCCCAATAGAGAATTTGGTAGACCCGAGCCTTCTCAGCACAGTCTTAGTTGTTAGTCTTTTTTCAAAAAGATTTCTCAAGAATCCATCGTCCCGTCTGACCCTAATGTAATATTTACTGATGGTTTCTCTGTTCCGAAGTCTAAATAAAGGTATGGGGCGAACGAGGCAGTTAAGCGGCAAGTCGCTTCGATTTGAGTATTCATCGTTGCAAGCACGACAGCTGGAAATCCTTTTCAGAAGGTTAGAAAGCTCCCCCGCATTGTCAAGAAGCTTGTAACCTCTGATTATTGAGGATACTTCCTTTTGGGTATATCTTTCCATTAAGATTGCCTGGTATGATTAATCAAGATGGTTTATACAGAAATCAGCAAAGTGATTATATCGCTCAATTGCGAATCTATATTATAGCAGACTTTTTTGACAGATACGGTCAAAGACCAATGATTTTTTTAAAAAAGTTGTTAGCTGTGTATGGACGGATCTTCTTGACCGCATACTTAACCCTGCTGAAATCAATACAATAAAGTGCTGCGTGGTGTATTAATTTGTTGTCCGGCTAATTTTATCACAGAATCGGATTAATGCTGGACAAATCGAGTTATTCTATAATTTAAGGACCTTCCGCTTCTCCGCTATCAAAAGTTATTCAACGTAGTCAACTACGTCCCCTATCCCCACTGTTTGCTAAAACGCCTGTGCCTGGAATGATTTCTTCCATATCAAACCAACTATCAATCCACTCGTAGATTCTGTCCAAGAATCGGTACAAAACGGGAACGTTGTCTATTGATTCAGATTTAATTTCGTAGCCATGAAAGATTGGATTTCTTACCTCAGTATAAAAGGTTTTAGTAGTTGCCCATAGGTCCCCATCATAAGCTTGTAAACACAATTCATCTGAAACTAACGAAGGAAGTTTATTATAAAAGATGTCGGCTGTTCCTTTTCCTTTTAAGGAAAAGGGGTTTCTTAAATGCTTTATTGCGGAATCATTAAGTTGGCTCTTTGAGCCTAAATTAAAATACACCGCAGCGACTATGTATGCTTCAATGCCGAGTATAGATCGCTGTAAAATAAATGTAAGAAGCGAATCTGAAATGCCATACCACGTTAAATATGGCGTTCTTATTTCTCTATATGGTCCGGTGAACTGTGCCCTGAACTCGTTTTGCATGAAATTATTATAATAGGTATTAAATTCATTTCTTAAGTTCAGAACTCCTATATTATCGAGTTTCAATCCGAAATTTGTATCAACCTTTTTCATTAGACCTGATTTATAACAGTGTTGATAAAAGGAGTATTTTGATTGATATCGCTGCTACAGCAGGGCTATATTTCCGTGTCTAAATATATTGCAGTAAATGCAGAAAAATACCTGTTGGAAAAATACCTGTTGATTTTTATTTTTATAGATAATATCTTAATTTTATTATAGAAATCAAGCGGAAATTCAGGCCGGATGGGGAGGAATTATCGAAAAGGAGCCTATCATAAAACCACCAGGACTCAGGCCGGGAGATACCATCGGTGTGATTTCTCCTGCCGGTCCTGTTGATGAATCGGACCTTCAACCCGGTATAGACCTGCTGGAATCATCCGGATTCATGGTTCGTCTGGCACCACATGTCTATGAGAAGCAAGGGTACATGGCAGGAGAAGACGAGGCCCGTCTTTCGGACCTGCACGATATGTTCCGGGACAAAGACATAAAGGCCGTTTTCTGTACCAGAGGCGGGTACGGATGTATGAGGCTCCTCGATGATATCGATTATGAACTGATTAAAGAAAATCCCAAGATCTTTGTGGGATACAGTGATATCACCGCCCTTTTAATGGCCAAGACCGGGCTTATCACGTTTCATGGCCCCATGGTTCGCGGGCTCGCAACCAAAAATCAAAACAACTGGGAGAGCCTGCTTAGGACAATCTCCTCCAGTCAGCCCCTAAAACTGAACTTCCAGGAAGGGACCACGCTCATGGCTGGCACGGCCAAGGGAAAGTTGATTGGCGGAAATCTAAGCATGATCTGCCATCTTGCCGGCACCCCGTATCTTCCTTCTCTTGATGGCTGCATCCTGTTTGTGGAAGAAAGAGGAGAGGCCCTGTACAGACTGGACCGGATGCTGACCCATTTAAGGCTTTCCGGGCAATTAACAGGGCTCTCCGGCTTCATCCCTGAACGTCCCCCTGGCGACCGGTCTTCCGGTCGGTCATGGACTGAAAAACATGACCGTCCCGATCGGTTTACCAGCTATACTCAATACAGATTCCAGGACCCTTTCCATCATGGAAGCAGCGGTCACGTGAAAGCAAAAATTTAGAAGGCGGAAGAGGGACATCTGGATTGATATATGTCTTTATTCCAAATTCCACATTCCGAAATCCGAATTCATAATGTCAGTCCATAAAAATCTCACGTCGCTCAACAACTGGATTAAGGAAGGTATTGCTGCGACCAGCGTAATAGGCCTTTCCGGTTCTGCGCAGTCCTACTTTTTTTCCAGGTTTCTGACAGATCTCCAAAAGCCCTGTCTGGTTGTCCTCCCCGGCAGAAAAGAAGCGGAAAAGCTATACAAAGAACTCCGGTTTTTTATGTCAGAGCCTGATGTTCAGATGACCCCTGATGACATGCGACTGCATGAGTTTCCACTATATGACCTTTCACCCCTGACAGGGCTCAGTCCACACAGGGAAGTTGTAACCCGCCGGCTTCAATCCCTGCACGCCTTAATGTCCGACAAGAACCCAATAGTAATTACTTCAATTAAGGCAATATCCCTGAAGGTTCTTCCCAAGGCGGCATTGGTAAGGCATCTCGAGTACCTTGAAGCGGGGGAAGAAATAGAAAGAGACCTGCTTCTTAATAAACTCGAAATCTCCGGATACCAGCGAGTATCCCTTGTAGAGGAAAGAGGGGATTATTCCGTCCGCGGGGGAGTCATTGATCTGTTTCCACCGCTTTACCCATTACCGGTTCGTCTCGAATTCTGGGGCGAGCGTCTCGAATCCATCCGTCAATTTGACCCCCTAAGCCAAAGATCGCAAAGCAATCAAAAAGAAATGGTTATTCTTCCTGCCAATGAAATCATTATGGATCAAGACAACATAAAAAGAGCTCGATCCATGGGCAGGCTACCGAATCAGGGAAAAGACGGCATGGGCTTTTCCGGACAGGAGGCATGGCTTAATCATTTTTATCCGGAGCTTGATACTCTATTTCAATATCTTCCTGAAGACGGACTTATCACGGTTTTTGATCGGCATCGTGCGGAATCTGCGGCCCAAAGAACAAAGGAAAGGTTTCAGGAGGGTGCGGATAAATTCCGCAAAGAGGCGGCTGTCAAGGGACACCCTTTCCCTGATATTGAAGGCATTCTCGTCCCTTTTGAGGAAATAGTTAGGCAGTTTGAAAGCCATCAGCGACTTGACTTTAAGGAACTGGACCTGGAATCCGGGGATGCACCAGGAAAGACAATCCATATTGAGGGCCAGTTCCAGCTTGATGATGACCTGGAGGTGAGGCTTGCCACTAAAGGCCGGGTTTCCATGGCGCCTTTGGCAGAAAGAATCTCT